>JADGRK010000409.1 GCA_017880985.1 Rhodoferax sp.
AGCAACTGATAGCCCGGGCGCATGATCATTTTCGGCGCCCCTTTGCGGCCGACCCAGCGCTTTCTTGCTCTGCCGGACGCGGCGCGTTCTGGGCGGTGACCGGCTTGAGCACCAGCACGTGTACCACCCCTACCACCAGGGCCAGTGGCACACAGCTAATGCGTGCAAAGGCCGAGCCCACCCGACGCTCCACCGAAGCTACTTTGGCCACTGGCAAACCCGGTGGATAAACGCCATCAACACCACTGGTGGTCAGCAGGTCGCCGGCCTGTACGTCGGCATTGGCGGCCATGAAGCGCAGTTCCAGCGCACTGGCATGCAAGCTCGATTCGCCAAAGGCGACACCACGCGCACCGGTGCGGGTATTGAGCACCGGAATGGCCTGCTCCCGGTCGGTAATCAGAGTCACTTCGCTGACCGTCGGGTAGACCCTGGTAACCTGGCCCAGCACGCCGTACTCGTCAAGTACTGGCGAGCCCGCCTCGACTGCGTCAAGCAGGCCGCGATCGATGATGACTTTGCGGGTATAGGGATCCTCCGCGTCATACAGCACCTGTGCCGGCTGGGCCGGTGTTGTCACCTGGTTGCGCAAGCCCAACAACTGGCGCAGACGCGAATTCTCCAGCGTCAGTTGCTCGACTTGAACCGCCTTTTGAGATTGCAGATTGAGCCGGCGCAGAGCCGCTTCGGTGTCGTTTTTGGAAGCCTTGAGAGATTCAAAATAGTGCGCGCCATCTTGCATCCACAACACCGGTCGCAGCGCCAGCCATTGCACCGGGTACAGCACGCTGGCCAAGCCGGCGCGCAGCGGTTGCGTGACATGCAGGCGCACGTCGGCCACCATCAGGAACAGCGCCAGCGCGCTGAAGAAAATGAGTTTGGACAGGGCCGATGGACCCTGCCGGAAGAAGGGAGGCGGAGTTGAGTCCAGCGTACCAAGTGGCATCGCCGCACCTGAAAATTATTCGCGGGTGAAAATGGAACCCAGACGCTCCATCTGCTCAAGTGCAATGCCACAGCCTCGCACCACACAGGTTAATGGATCTTCTGCCACCAGCACTGGCAGGCCGGTCTCTTCGGCCAATAGGCGGTCCAGGTCACGCAAGAGCGCGCCGCCGCCGGTGAGCATCATGCCGCGGTCGGCAATATCGGCGCCCAACTCAGGCGGGGTTTGCTCCAGTGCATTTTTGACGGCTGACACGATGTTGTTGATTGGGTCCGTCAGAGCCTCCAGAATTTCATTGGAAGAAATAGTAAAGCTGCGTGGCACCCCTTCAGACAGGTTGCGGCCACGCACTTCCATTTCGCGCACTTCACTGCCAGGGAACGCGGAGCCAATTTTCTTCTTGATTCCTTCCGCCGTGGGCTCGCCGATGAGCATGCCGTAATTGCGCCGGATGTAGTTGATGATGGCTTCATCAAACTTGTCGCCGCCGACGCGCACACTGCCTTTATAGACCATGCCACCGAGCGAGATCACCCCAACCTCGGTGGTGCCACCACCGATGTCCACCACCATGGAGCCGCTGGCCTCAGACACGGGCAAACCGGCGCCAATGGCCGCTGCCATCGGCTCTTCGATCAGATAGACATCACTGGCCCCGGCACCCAAGGCCGACTCGCGAATGGCGCGCCGTTCGACCTGGGTGGAGCCGCACGGCACACAGATGATGATGCGCGGGCTGGGACGAAAAATGGAGCGCGGGTGCACCATCTTGATGAACTGCTTGAGCATTTGCTCGGTGACCGTGAAGTCGGCAATCACGCCGTCTTTCATGGGCCGGATAGCTTCGATATTGCCGGGTACTTTGCCCAGCATCGCCTTGGCTTCCTTGCCCACCGCCTGAATCGTTTTCTTGCCTTGCGGGCCACCTTCGTGGCGAATTGCCACGACCGATGGTTCGTCCAGCACAATGCCCTTGTCACGTACGAAAATCAGGGTGTTGGCGGTACCCAGGTCGATCGCCAGGTCAGTGGAGAAATACTGACGAAATGCTTCAAACATCGAAAATCCTCTCGGGTATGACGGGCGCTTCGGCTGGTCATCACCCTGTTGACTGGTTCAAAAGTGAATATTTTCGGAAAAACCTGCGCTCTCGCAAGCCCTCGCCGGAGGCACGATAATACTCTATCCCCAGTGAAAACTTAAGCCGCTGACGCTCTCGTGAAGGCGTTTTACAAGCGGTTTCAAATGAAGAATTGTTATGGCCCTGACTTCTGCTGACATCGCCCGCATCGCCAATCTGGCCCAACTTGAGCTCAAACCGACCGAAGCCGAGCGCATGCTGGCGCAAATTAACGGGTTTTTCGAAATAGTCGAAAAAATGCGGGCGGTCGATACCGCGGGCATTTTGCCGCTGGCGCACCCGCTGGCGGCGGTTCAGGACATCGCTTTGCGCCTGCGCGCCGATCGTGTGAGTGAACCCAACAACCGTGCGGCGAATATGCGCAGCGCCCCGGCGGTAGAAAACGGACTGTTTCTGGTACCCAGGGTGGTTGAGAACTAATCAGTTGAGGACAGAGCTACGCTTCGCTTCGGTCTGTCCCACAATATCAAACTATGAATACTGCACTCCATGACCTGACGGTGTTCCAACTGGCTAGCGCTCTGCGCACGCGCAAGGTCTCTGCCCTGGAGACCGCGCAGCACTTTTTGGCCCGGGCCCGGGCCAATGCCTCGCTCGGGGCATTCCTGGATTTCAACGAAGAAGTGACGCTCTCGCAGGCGCGTGCGGCGGACGAGGCATTGGCAGGCGGCGCGGCCGGCCCGTTGGCGGCCCTGCTGGGG
>JADGRK010000410.1 GCA_017880985.1 Rhodoferax sp.
TTTGCGCTTCCAGGCCGCCATCGAGCGGCGCAAGCGGTCGGCCTCGCCGGCCGAAAAGTCGGCCGCGGCCATGGCAATCTGCATCACCTGCTCCTGAAAAATCGGCACCCCGAGCGTGCGTTTCAAAACCTCTTTGAGCGCCGGGCTGGCATAGACCACGGCATCAGGATGCGCCCGGGCTTGCAGATACGGGTGCACCATGCCGCCCTGTATCGGCCCCGGGCGCACGATGGCGACTTCCACCACCAGGTCGTAGAAACAACGCGGTTTGAGACGTGGCAACATGCTCATCTGGGCGCGGCTCTCGATCTGGAACACGCCCACCGTGTCAGCCCTGCAAATCATGTCGTAGGTGGCACTGTCCTCAGAAGGAATGTCCTGCACCTGGAACGGCGTGCCGCGCCGGACACTGATGTAGTCCAGGCAGCGGCGGATGGCGCTGAGCATGCCCAAGGCCAACACATCGACCTTGAGCAGGCCCAGCGCATCCAGGTCATCCTTGTCCCACTGGATGATGCTGCGCTCCGGCATGGCCGCGTTTTCCACCGGTACCAGACGCGTGAGCTTGTCCCTGGTGAGAACAAAGCCGCCTGGATGCTGGCTCAGGTGGCGTGGGAAACCCTGCAACTGGCGGCTCAAGTCAAGCCAGAGTTGTAGACATTCAAGCGCTGGTGGCACAAAGACTGGCCCCAGGCGCTCCAGCGCCGACGCCAGCCGCCCAGACAGCACTTCGCGGCTGTACATGCCGGGGTGCTCTTTGGCCAATGCGGTGATCAGTGCTTCATCGATTCCGAGGGCACGCCCGACGTCGCGCAAGGCACTGTGTGTCCGGTAGCTGACGGCGACAGCGGTCAGCGCGGCCCGCGCACGGCCATATTTGGCGTAGATGTACTGAATCACCTCTTCGCGCCGCTGGTGTTCAAAGTCCACATCAATATCGGGCGGCTCATTGCGCTCGCGACTGATGAAACGCTCAAACAACGTCGCGGTGCGTGCCGGGTCCACCTCGGTGATGCCCAGGCAATAACAGACGGCGGAGTTGGCGGCCGAGCCACGGCCCTGGCACAGAATGTTTTGTTCGCGGGCAAAGCGCACGATGTCGTGCACGGTCAAAAAATACATTTCGTACTTGAGCTCGGCGATCAGCGCCAACTCGTGCGCCAGCAGCTCTTGCACCGCTTGCGGCGTGCCTTGCGGATAGCGCAGGTGGGCACCGTCTTGAGTCAACTGGTGCAGGGTTTGTGTCGCTGTCAGGCCGGGCAGCACGGCCTCCAGCGGATATTGGTAGCGCAACTGGTCCAGACTGAAGCTGCAGCGTGCGGCCACTGCCAGCGTATTGGCAAGCAACTCGGACGGATAAATGGCTGCCAATCGCTGGCGCGAGCGCAGGTGGGCTTCGGCATTGGGCTGCAGCGCAAAACCACACGCTGACACCGGTGTCCCCAGACGCACGGCGCTCAGCACGTCCTGCAACGGCTTGCGTGAGCGCACATGCATGAGCACCTGGCCGGTGGCCAGCAGCGGCACGCCGGTGTGGCGGCTGACTTGCTGGAGCCGGTGTAATTGCAGCGCATCGTCGGGCGCCAGCAGCAACGTCACCGTCAACCAGACATTGATGCCAAATAGAGCCTTTGCGCTTATGGCTATTGCGCAAGCAGCTTCGAAATCAATGGCAACAGGGAGCGCCAGCAAGACCTCACATCCAGCCAGCAGGGTCCAGCAAGGGTCTTGCCAACTGACACGGTACTGGCCTTTGGGTGCTGCGCAACGCGCCAGGGTAATGAACTCGCACAGATTGCCCCAGCCTTGCAGGTGATGCGGCAAAACAATCACACTCAAGCCCGCCCCGGCACCCGTGCCTGGCGTGCCGGTCAGTACAAATTCAGCCCCCGGCAGCAGCTTCAAACCCAGCTTCTTCGCCTCGGTGTGGGCCCGCACCACCCCGGCCACCGAACACTCGTCAGTCATGGCCAACGCCGCGTAGCCCAGCGCGTGCGCCCGCGCCACCAGTTCTTCCGGCTGCGAGGCGCCACGCTGGAAGCTGAAGTTGGACAGGCAATGCAACTCGGCGTAGCCTGGCAAGACCATCTCAGGCAAACAGGCCATGCAAATACCAGTGCGAGCCTGCACCGTCCCGGCCCGGCCGGCTTAGCCGCTGGCGGTAAATCCAGAGCAAACCCATGCGCTCGCTGCGCGCCAAAAAATAATCACGCAAGGCGCAGTCGCCGCCATCCCACCAGCCCGCTTCAAGCCGCTGCGGACCGGCCAGCAGGGTCAGTGGGCCTGGATACTGTGGGCGGTTGTGGTGCACTTCCAGCTTCAGGGGCGATGCCAGCAGCCAGGTCGGGTAAAGTCCATCCGTTTTCACATTTTTTAAGTCATTTAGGCCTGTAGCGCCCGTGCAGCGTTCGCAATAAGCTATTAATTGTGTAGCGCTTGAGGCCGGGTTCCAGCTCTGCATCCGCTCTGGCCGGTGGTCGGCATGGGCTTGCGCCTGCAACACGTTTTGCGGCCCGAGGCGCGCGCTCAGGCGCTCCAGCAGACATTGCAGACTGTCACCGGGGCGTTGATCATCAGGCAGCAAACTGCTCGTTTCGCCGCCCAGTTTTTGTGTTTCCAGCGTGCGCAAATGCAGGTACTGCACCGGCGCGCTCAATCTGACGTGCGCCAGTTGTTCGCCCAGCAAGCGCAGCAGGTGCGCCATGTTTCCCGACGGCTCGGCGCTGCGCAGCACCAGCTCACCCTCGGTGGCGGCGTTGCGCCGGGGATCCATGGTCCAGCGCA
>JADGRK010000411.1 GCA_017880985.1 Rhodoferax sp.
GAGTACCTGAAAGCCAAGCTGAAAAATGCTTCTGTGTCGCGTGTGCTGATTGAGCGCCCGGCCAAGAATGCCCGCATCACGATTTTCTCGGCACGTCCGGGCGTTGTGATCGGGAAAAAAGGCGAGGACATCGAGAACTTGAAGCGTGAACTGGGCCGTCAATTGGGCGTGCCGGTTGCAGTCAATATCGAAGAAGTGCGCAAGCCTGAAATCGATGCCAAGCTGATTGCTGACAGCATTACGCAGCAACTGGAAAAGCGGATCATGTTCCGCCGTGCCATGAAGCGCGCCATGCAAAACGCCATGCGTCTGGGCGCCTTGGGTATCAAGATCATGTCGTCAGGTCGCCTCAACGGCATTGAAATCGCCCGTTGCGAATGGTATCGCGAAGGTCGCGTACCGCTGCATACCTTGCGTGCGGATATCGATTACGGCACCTCTGAAGCACACACTACCTACGGCATCATTGGCGTCAAGGTCTGGGTCTATAAAGGTGACACGCTGGGTCGTAATGACCTGCCTGCTGCCGTTGAGCCCCGTTCTGATGAAGAGCGTCGCCCACGTGGTCCGCGTCGCGATGATCGCGGTGGTGCACGCCCCGGTGCCGACCGTCCCGCTCCTCGCGGCGCGCGTCGTCCCCCCATGGGTGGCAACATCGCACCTGCCGATGGCAGTGACAAACCTGCGGAGGCCATTGGTGCCGATGCCAACAAACCCGCCGTTAAGCGCGTCCGCAAGGTAGCCGCGCCAGTCTCCACAAGCAGCACGGGCGCTGTGGCAACTGACGGCAAAGGAGAATAATTATGTTGCAACCCGCTCGTCGCAAATACCGCAAAGAGCAAAAAGGCCGTAACACCGGTATCGCAACCCGAGGCAGCTCGGTTGCGTTTGGTGATTTTGGTTTGAAATGCGTGGATCGTGGTCGTTTGACAGCACGCCAGATTGAAGCTGCGCGCCGTGCAATTTCACGTCACGTCAAACGGGGCGGCCGAATCTGGATTCGGGTGTTCCCGGACAAGCCAATTTCCCAAAAACCCGCCGAAGTACGGATGGGTAACGGCAAGGGCAATCCCGAATATTACGTGGCCGAGATTCAGCCGGGCAAGATTGTGTTTGAAATCGTCGGTGTGACTGAAGAGTTGGCCCGCGAAGCATTCCGTCTGGCTGCTGCCAAATTGCCTCTGCGTACCACTTTTGTGGCGCGCATGATTGGCCAGTAATCAGGAGAACATGTTATGAAAACGACTGAACTACGCCAAAAAGACGTTGCTGGTCTGCAAGTTGAGGTCAAGGAGCTGCAAAAAGCCCACTTTGGTCTGCGCATGCAAAAAGCCACGCAACAACTCAATAACACCGCTACGCTGCGCTCGACGCGCCGCGATATTGCTCGCGCCAAGACCATTCTTGTCGAGAAGCAAAGTGCTGCAACATCCGCCAACTAAGGAGCATCAATGACGGAAGCCAAAAAATCCCTCAAGCGCACCTTGATTGGCAAGGTGGTCAGCGACAAACGTGCCAAAACGGTGACTGTGCTGATTGAGCGTCGTGTGAAACACGAGCTCTATGGCAAGATCGTTGGCAAATCCAGCAAGTACCACGCCCATGATGAAAAGGGCGAATACAAGTTGGGCGATGTCATCGAAATTGCAGAAAGTCGGCCTATTTCAAAAACCAAGAATTGGGTCGCTACCCGCTTGGTGGAAAAGGCCGCTGCGGTTTAGGCCTTTGCGGACCAAGGTCTGCACCCATTAGCAAAGCGGCTCACAATGTGGGCCGTTTTCATTGGTTTTGTCAACTAACTTATTCAGGAGTCATTAAATGATTAAAGTAGGCGATCACCTTCCCGCAAGCACCTTGATGGAATTCTCTGAAGTAGAGGGTGGCGGCTGTAGCCTTGGCCCGAACCCAGTCGATGTGGTCAAGGCGAGCGCCGGTAAAACCATTGCCTTGTTTGGACTGCCCGGTGCGTTCACGCCCACTTGTTCGGCCAAACATGTGCCTGGCTACGTTGAAAAGTTCGCCGAGCTCAAAGCCGCTGGTGTGGACGAAATCTGGTGTGTCAGCGTGAACGACGCTTTTGTCATGGGTGCGTGGGCGCGCGACCAAAAAACCAATGGCAAAGTGCGTATGCTGGCTGACGGCGACGCTGCTTTCGCCAAGGCCACCGGCTTGACGCTGGACCTGACCGGCAAGGGAATGGGGCTGCGCAGCACACGTTATTCGATGCTGGTGAAAGATGGCAAAGTGGCTTCGCTGAATATCGAAGGCCCAGGTAAATTCGAGGTCAGTGACGCCGCCACCCTGCTGGCCCAAGCCAGAACCTAGGGCACTCCATCAGCGTCAGGATCAGTGTAGGTGCACGGCGCGATTACAGCGCCGCCATGAGGTAGTGTGCGCCCGCAATCGGATTATGGTAGTAAGGCGGGATTTCAATAAACCCCAAGTCTCTGTAAAGCGCGCGAGCAGTCTCCATTTCGGTCAAGGTGTCAAGCAAGACGTGGCTATAGCCGGCTTGCCTGGCGCTGTCCAAAATGGATTCCGCTAGCAGTCGGCCCAAGCCATAACCACGAAACGCCGCTCGAACGTACAAGCGCTTCATTTCGCAGGCATTCGGATAATCGACCGAATGGAGCGCCCGCAAGGCACAGCAGCCGCCCGCCTGCTGGTCCGGCTTGACCAGTAACAAGGCACCGTGCGGGCGCGCATAGCCTCCGGGTAGCCCAGCGAGTTCGACCGCAAAATTCTGAAAACATAAATCGATGCCCAAGCCAGAAGCATA
>JADGRK010000412.1 GCA_017880985.1 Rhodoferax sp.
GTGCGACACGCCGCTGCTGCCGCTTGATCTGGTGCAACGGCTGAGCGATGCGCTGGAGGCGCAAAACGCCGAGATTGCGATGGCGGCCGCTCCAGAGGTAGACAAGAACGGCCAAATGCAGATTCACGGCCAACCGGTCTTTTGCCTGCTGCGCACCGAGTTGCTGGAAAGTCTGGTGCGGTTCACGCACGCTGGCGGGCGCAAGATTGACGCTTGGACTGCCTTGCACAAAAGAGTGCTTGCGCCTTTTGATCGGGCAAACGACGACCCACGTGCTTTTTACAGCGCCAACACGCTGGCCGAGTTGCATCAGTTGGAAAATGCCTGAATGAAAAGCATCGAGGACATTGCGGCAGAACTTGAAGGCTATGACCCACAAGCCCTGAACACCGGCACGGCGAACCGGTTTTTGTCGCGCCTGGTGACACCCGTCACCGAGCAGGAAAGCGTGGATATTTTCCAAGCTCTGGGGCGTGTAATGGCCTGCGACGTGATCTCGCCCATCAGCGTTCCGGCGCATGACAACTCGGCCATGGATGGCTACGCTTTTGCTGGCGCGCAATTAGCCAGTGACCGGCCTTTGGTATTGAAGGTCATAGGCACCGTGTTGGCCGGCCAAGCCTGGTCAGGCAAGGTCAAAAACGGCGAGTGCGTGAAGATCATGACCGGCGCCATGCTGCCACCGCAGCTCGATACGGTGGTGCCGCAGGAGTTGGTGACCGTTCGACCACCTCACGACCGGCCGATCTCGGCCCGAGCGGAAACCATCACGATTGCGCCCGGACTACTGCAAACGGGCGACAACCGCCGCCTCCTGGGCGAAGACCTGCAACGCGGTAAGACAGCGCTGCAACAAGGTGAGCTGCTCACGCCCGCGGCGCTTGGGCTAATCGCCAGTCTGGGGATTGAAAAAGTCCCGGTACTGCGCCGCTTGCGAGTGGCGTATTTTTCCACCGGTGATGAAATTCTGAGCCTGGGCGAAGCCCCCAGAGAGGGCGCTGTGTATGACAGTAACCGTTACAGCGTATTTGGTCTGCTGACCCGGCTCGGCTGTGAGGTCATCGACCTGGGTGTGGTACCTGACGAGCCGACGCGGTTACAAGCGGCTTTTACCAGTGCAGCCCAACAAGCCGATGCCATCATCACGAGCGGCGGCGTCAGCGTCGGCGCGGCCGACTACACCAAAGCGATGATGCAACAACTCGGCGAAGTGGTTTTCTGGAAGATTGCCATGCGCCCCGGACGCCCGATGGCGGTGGGCCGCATCGGAACATCGGTGCTCTTTGGTTTGCCTGGCAACCCGGTCGCCGTGATGGTGACCTTTCTGGCATTTGTGCGCCCTGCCCTCTTGCAAATGATGGGGCGAAGAACATGCGCGCAGCCACTGCTCAAAGCGCACAGCGTCGAGGCCATTCGCAAGAAGCCAGGCCGTACCGAGTACCAGCGCGCCAGCGTCAGCACCGCTCCAGACGGCTCGCTTCAAGTGAAAATCACCGGCAACCAGGGCTCGGGCGTGCTGAGCTCCATGGTGCTGGCCAACGGCCTGATCGTGTTGCAACACCAGCAGGGCAACGTGGCCGCTGGTGATGAAGTTGATGTGATGATGTTTGAAGGCGTGATTTAGCGATCGCGCCCTGTATAGTGTCAATTATTTTTTGGAGATCAATATGGATATCGCTGGCAAAGTATTTATCGTGACCGGTGGCGCATCAGGTTTGGGCGAAGGCACCGCCCGCATGCTCGCGGCAAAGGGCGGCACAGTGGTGATCGCCGACATGCAAGTTGAAAAGGGCGTTGCCATTGCCAAGGACATTGGCGGCGCTTTTGTCAAATGCGATGTCAGCCAGGAGGCCGACGCTCAGGCGGTGGTGGCAAAGGCTGTGTCACTGGGAAAACTCATGGGTCTGGTCAACTGTGCCGGCATTGCGCCGGCCGAAAAAACCGTGGGCAAAAATGGCGCGCATAACCTGGGTGTATTCACCAAATGCATCACGGTCAATTTGATCGGCAGCTTCAACATGATTCGGCTGGCCTCTGAGGCGATGTGCAAGAACGCGCCGGAAGCCACCGGTGAGCGCGGTGTGATGATCTCGACCGCATCGGTTGCCGCCTATGATGGCCAGATCGGTCAAGCCGCCTACAGCGCCTCCAAAGGCGGCATCGTTGGCATGACATTGCCGATCGCGCGCGATCTGGCACGCAACGGCATTCGCAACATGACCATTGCCCCGGGAATTTTTGGCACGCCCATGATGTTTGGCATGCCCAAGGAAGTGCAGGACTCGCTGGCTGCCAGCGTGCCCTTTCCTTCGCGCCTGGGCACACCGCAGGACTACGCCAAACTGGCGCTGCATATTTTCGAGAATGACATGCTCAATGGCGAGGTGATCCGTCTCGATGGCGCCATTCGTCTGGCACCGCGCTAAGGTTATTGGGGTCAGAGCCCAATTTCGCTGCGACGCTTTGCGCCGCACCCAGCGGGCGGGCCAAAGGCCCGGCGAATTTGGGCTCTGACCCCAAAAACCTGTGGTTGGCAATGTCGATTCCCCAGACCTTTATCCAGGAGCTGCTGTCACGCGCTGACGTGGTGGAGATCGTCGGCCGCTATGTGCAGCTTAAAAAAGGGGGCGCCAATTTCATGGGTCTGTGCCCATTTCACGGCGAAAAATCACCCTCCTTCTCGGTCAGCCCATCCAAGCAGTTCTATCACTGCTTTGGCTGCGGCAAGAACGGCAATGCCATCAGCTTCCTGATGGAACACGCGGGCATGACAT
>JADGRK010000413.1 GCA_017880985.1 Rhodoferax sp.
CGCTGGTTGCACAGGTAACCATGCACCAGAAGCACCGGGATGCGGGATTTGACGGTGGACGATGAAGAGGGCGGCAAACCCGATGGTGCAAGTTGCACACCAAAATGTTTTGCGCGTGGTTGTTGCCACAAAAAAACGCGCACGCTGGCCCGGTATTCGCTCAGCAGTGAACGCCACCACAAGGCATTGGCACCCGGTGCGCGTGACTTGATGCCGCTGGCGATGACCACCAGCAGCGTCGTTGCGAGCGGCAACAACAAAGCGGCAGCGGCCACCAACCAGAATGAAACACCCGTCAGTTTGGCAATCAACCAGCCCAGCAACGCGCCGACTAGTAGCTGGCCTAGCAACAGGCGGCGCAGCAGCCGTGCCAGCATGTTAATAGACGGGCTGGTAGCGCTTGATAGTCGCCTTGACCTCATCCGTCAATGCAAAGCCAGCGCCGAACTTGGCAGCCAGTTCATCAGCGCGCTTGACAAAAGCGTCAATACCCATGCCGTAGATGAACTGCATGGCACCGCCGGTCCAGGCCGGAAAGCCAATGCCGAAGATCGAGCCAATGTTGGCATCATGCACGCTGGTGAGGACGTTCTCGTTCAGACAACGGGCCGTCTCCACCGCCTGGCGATAGAGCAGGCGGTCTTTCAGGTCGGTGATGTTCCACTCGACGTCTGGCTTCTCAAACAGGGTTTTGAGCTGTGGCCAGAGAAATTTTTTGACGCCTTTCTCTGACGGGTATTCATAGAAACCACCGCCGCCGGCGCGGCCGGGCCGCCGATGCACTTGCACCATGTCGCGCACCAGCAGCTCACCCGGTGTGGCGCTATAGGGTTTGCCTTCAGCCAGGAAGTCAGCGCGGGTCTGGTCCATCACGTGCAGGCTCAAGCTGAGTGAGGTTTCGTCCTGCACCGCCAGCGGACCGACCGGCATGCCGCACTGGATGCCTGCATTTTCGATCGCCGCTGCGGGAATGCCTTCACCCAGCATGGCGGCGCCTTCCATCACAAACGTTCCAAACACGCGGCTGGTAAAAAAGCCACGTGAATCGTTGACGACGATCGGTATCTTGCCCAGCGCCTGCACGTAATCAAAGGCACGCGCCACGGTGTCGTCGCTGGTTTGTCTGCCGCGAATGATTTCAACCAGCTTCATCTTGTCCACCGGGCTGAAGAAGTGGATGCCAATGAATTTTTCAGCGGCGGCACTGGCGCTGGCCAGGCCGCTGATCGGCAAGGTCGAGGTGTTGGAGGCAAAAAAGCCACCGGCTGCCAGCATTGGCTCGGCCTCTTTGGTGACTTTGGCTTTGAGCTCGCGGTTTTCAAACACGGCTTCGATGATCAGGTCGCAGTCTTTGAGGTCCTGCGCCTGGCTGGTGGCCTGAATGCGATCCAGAAGTTTTTGCTGGTCAATCGCGCTCAGGCGACCTTTGTCCACACGCGTCTGGGTAATTTTGGCGCTGTAGGCCTTGCCCAGATCAGCTTTTTCTTGACTCACGTCTTTGAGCACTGTTGCGATGCCTTTACTGGCCTGCGCGTAAGCAATACCGGCGCCCATCATGCCGGCGCCCAGTACACCGACCTTGGCGGGTTTGAAGCGAGGGGCCGCGCCGGGGCGCGAGGCGCCACTCTTGATGGCGTTCAGGTTGAAGAAGAAGGTATTGATCATGGCGCGGGCGTTGATGCTGGTCATGAGCTGGGCCAGATAGCGGCTCTCGATGCGCAGCGCGGTCGGTACATCAACTTGCAAGCCTTCGACCATGCAGGCCATGATCGCTTCGGGCGCTGGGTACAGGCCACGCGTTTGCTGCTTGATCATGGCGGGTGCCACGACCAGCATTTGGGCAACATTCGGGTTGGAGGGTAATCCTCCGGGCACTTTATAGCCCTTGCTTTCCCACGGGTGCTGGGCGCTGGGGTTGGCAGCGATCCAGGCCAGTGCCTTGGCGCGCATCTCCGCCGCGGCGTCGGCCGAGGGTGCTACCAGCTCATGCACCAAACCCAGGTTTTTGGCGTCCTGGGGCGAGAAGGTTTTGCCCTCCACCAGATAAGGCTGCGCGCCCATCAGGCCGAGGTGGCGTGTCATCTTGGTCACGCCGCTGGCACCGGGCAGCAAACCCAGCGTGACTTCGGGCAGACCGAACTGAATCTTCGTGTCGTCAATGGCAATCCGGTAATGTCCCAGCAGCGCCACTTCCCAGCCACCGCCCAGCGCCGTGCCGTTGAGGCAGCTCACCACTGGTTTGCCCAGGGTTTCAAGCGTGCGAAAGTTCTTCTTGACCAGTTCAATTTCCGTAAAGATGGCGCTGGCATCCGAGGCTTTGAGGCGCATTGCGCCCTTGAGGTCAGCCCCGGCAAAGAAGGTCGATTTGGCGGATGTCAGAATGATGCCTTTGATGCTGTCCTTGTCCTTGACGATTTGTTCAACCAGCGCCGTCATGTCTTGCTCAAAACCGCGCAACTCAGCCGGATCGTGTTGCCTCCGCTGTTCCTGAGCTGCCGGCCTCTGGCTGCTATCCAACGCCAGGGAGATTCTCAAATTTGCTAACCATGCTTTCATACAGGTCCTTTCCTGGCGCCGGCCGGCTCCGAACCGACCAGCGCCCCGGAGAATTGCATAACCTGGATCGCTCTCCGCCGGTTCCCCACTTCATCGATTGTCGAGCGCCGCGCCGCGCCGTCGCGCGCGGGCTCGGAAGCGGTGCGCCCGATCGGCACGCCCGACGCCGCCCCCGCCCTTAGCTCGCGGCCCAGCACCTGCCGCGCCCGG
>JADGRK010000414.1 GCA_017880985.1 Rhodoferax sp.
CGTCGAACACCTGACGCGCAATGCGTCGGGCCGAGTCGCGTGCGCGGTCAATTTGCGCTTGGTCCAACTGCAACTGACTCATGCAATTTCCTTTGATCAGTTGGGGACAGAGCTTGCCGCTACGCGGCCGAGGTCTGTCCCGCGAGTTCTTTGGTTTCTTCCAGCAAGACATCGCTGACGCTGTAACCGGCAAAGGCCGTGCGGGCTGCGTCCAGAAACTCTTCTGCTGCAAAGCTGCCGCCCATCGGGGAAAACGGGTTGAGCGTAACGCCCGCCAGCTCGATGGCGCGAAAGGCCAGCACACTGACGCCGAGTTTTTGCAAAGCCAGCAGGTCGGTGCTTTCCACAAACAGCTTGGTGCCATCGGCCACCAGCACCGTGAGGCGAGGGCGTCGCTGCGCCATGGCGCACAGAACCTGCCACGTTGATCGCCCGACCGCACCACTGAGTGCCACGCTTGCCACGTCAGTGTCGATGTGTTGCAGCAGCGCCGCGCCTGCACTGAGGGTGGCGATTGGCGCCTGAAACAAGACCGCGCCGCGAGCGTCCCACAGACCCACGCCGCCTTTGATGAAGACGTCTTCACAGCGTGATCGGGTGACGGCGTCGGCCTGGACGATGCCCATGATGGCCAGGCGATCGCGGGTCTTGCGAATCACGTCTGCCATGTCGCCGCCGACGGCGGCACCAGTAGCCAGAATGACGCCGTCGGCAATCGCGGGCGAGGCGTGCTGGCTGCGTCCCAGTGCCCCGTCGAGCAGTACCAGCGCCGCACCGCACTGCTGGAGTCGCTTGATGACTTTGCGCTGATCGCTGCCGCGCGAGGCGCCGGCAATCTCCATTGCGCCGTACTCGAGTACTTTGATGACCAGGATTTCACCCATCGGGCTGTCGATGCCGGTGGCGTCAATGGGCTTGTATTGCACCGCGGCGCGTTGCAGGGTATCGCGCGCGGTAGCCACCAGCGTTCCCGGCCAGACCCGCACCGGTGGTTTGGGAACAAAGAAGACTTGATCGCGATCTTCGCCATCACGCCCGATCGAGGTCACGCCAACTGCTACCTGGGCCGCTGCTGTCTGCGTCAGCAGATGGTTCAACGCCACGGTCTTGCCCGTGTTCTTGGTCATTCCCATGACCGCGACCGTGCGCAGCCCCTGCGTCTGGATGCGTTGCCAAAGAGTGCTTTCATTTACACGCATGGCACTTCACCGTTCGAGCTGAGCCTGTTGAAGCTGACCACGGTTCAGGCATAGAGTTGCTCAAACAACTGGCGCAGCCTGGGGCTCTCGCGCAGCAGCCCCAGCGCAAATTCAGCGTGACCGGTGGCGTAGCCGTTACCAACAATCATTTCCACATCCTTGCCGACGCCCTCGGCGCCCAGCGCGGCAGCGGTGAAGCTGGTGGCCATCGAGAAGAAGTAGATTCTGCCGTGCTCGCGCGTGGCCAGAATGCTGCCCATTTCGGTGTCCGGGATGTTGACGCAGTTGATTACTACATCGGCCAATTTGCCGTCGGTTACAGCAGCCACCGCTTCCATCAAAGCCAGTGCATGGGTGGCATCAACCTGCAAGATGTGATCGACCCAACCCAGGGCCTTCATGCGCTGGCAGTCTTTCTCGATTGGCGATACGCCAATCACGCAGCCACTCAAACCAGCGCGTTTCCTCGCCTCATAAATGCACAGCGTGCCGGACTTGCCGCCACCACCGATGACCACCACCGTGTCGCCGGTCTTGACCAGGCGCGCCGTCTGGGCCGGTGCCCCGGCCACATCCAGAATCGCCAGCGCCAGTTTCTCGGGGATGTCCGGCGGCAACCTGGCGTACCGCCCGGTCTCGAACAAAATGGCCTGGCCCTTGATCTCGATCTGATCCTGTTGCAGGTGAATTTTGGTGATGGCATCAATGCGCAGCGGCGTCAAGGAAAGCGATACCAGGGTGGCAATCCGGTCGCCCACTTCAAGGTCAATCCTGTGCGCCAGCGCTGGGCCGATCCGGGCCACCGTGCCAATCAACATGCCGCCAGATCCGGTCACCGGGTTGTGCTGCTTGCCGCGCCGGGCCACGATGCCGAGCACGATCTCAGCCACCCGCGTCTCGTCTCCGAGCGCTTCCTGCCTGATTTGAGTGAAGCTGGCGGAATCGATGTTGAGTGCCGACACGTCGATCAGAATTTCGTTGTCGAAGATTGCCATCGTGTTATCGATCTTCCACGCGCCTTGCGGCAGCGCGCCAGGCGGTTCGAGCACACGGTGCGTGCCGTAGGGTGAGCCTTTTTTCATGATGCGTCCAGGAATCGGCTGCTTTTTGTCGGCAGGCTGAAATCCTGACCCAAACCGGGCATTTCGATTGTCATGCCTTTGTAGTTGCGGCATTTGACGGTGGTGCCGCTGCCGTCCGGCAATTCTTCTTCGCGCACGTAACTCGGGGTGATTGGCAGCTTGCCCAGGCCGCCCAGGCCATCGACGACAAAGGTCGGTATCGCCGGGCCGCTGATCCAGCCGCGCAGGCCCTCGTACAGTTCCAGCATACGGCGGTGCGGGACGATGAAGTGGTGCGCGCCTTCGACCATGTCAGTTGAATAGACGTAGTAGGGACGCACGCCCATCTCGATGGTCCGCATGAACAGTTCACGCATCACGGCGACGTCGTCATTCACCCCTTTCAGGCAAACGGTTTGCAGCCCCATCATGATGCCGGCTTTCTGGATCAGCTTGACGCGCGCGCGCAGCAGTGGCGTGATTTCTTTCGGGTGATTGATGTGGAT
>JADGRK010000065.1 GCA_017880985.1 Rhodoferax sp.
CCTGTAGCCGCCGCTGCACAGGCACGAACAGCTACTGAATTAATAGTAAGTTAAGCCAGTCGGCAAGACTGGCACGAGCTGCTGGCAGACCGTGCCAGGTGACCTCTGGCACAGACGCGGGCGTAAATAAGGCGTCTAATCCGGCCATCAGCAACTACTCACAGGAGTTCCCCGTGAAAACAAACGAAGGCGGTATCGACCGCATCTTGCGCATCGTCGCTGGCCTGGTGCTGCTGGGCCTCACGCTCACCGGCTACATTGGTGTCTGGGGCTGGATTGGCGTAGTGCCGCTGGCCACCGGTGCGCTAGGCTGGTGTCCGCTGTACAGCTTGCTGGGCTTGAACACCTGTCCGATGAAGAGCAAAGCCTGACGTCCGGCGAGATAACAGGATCAGGTTGACAGCGCGCCCGCCAGGCTCAATAGCGCTAGCGCGGGGCGTCGGGCCGCGTGGTGGCATAAATCTGCCAGACCGCGAAAAACATGGCCGCAATCACCGGCCCAATGACAAAACCGTTGATGCCAAATACCGCCATGCCGCCCAGCGTTGTGATCATCACCACGTAGTCGGGCATGAGCGTGTCCTTGCCGACCAGAATTGGGCGCAGCAGGTTGTCGATCAGCCCGATGACCAGCAGGCCCCAGGCGCACAGCGCGATGCCCTGCCAGATGGCGCCGGTGACGAAGAAGTAAAGCGCCACCGGCAGCCACACCAGACCGGCGCCGATGGCCGGCAGCAGTGACAGAAAAGCCATCAGCACCGTCCACAGCAAGGCGCCCCGCACGCCCAGATACCAGAAGGCCAGGCCACCGAGCGCACCCTGGATGGCAGCGACCAGCAGATTGCCCTTGACGGTGGCACGGATCACGGTGGTGAACTGGTCGATCAATTCCCGTTTGTGCTCAGGTGCCAGCGGGATCGCGCGCCGCACCGCGCGCGCCACTTCGTCGCCATCGCGAATCAGAAAGAACGCAAGGTACAAGGTGATGAAGACGTCGGCGACAAATTCGAAAGTGATCTGGCCAATCCCCAAGGCCTGGGTTGCGATGAACTGACTACCCTGGGCCAGTGCGGTGGCCAGCCGGCCCTGCAGGGTGGCAAAGTTGATCAGTCCGAAGCGGTCCAGCAGCGCTGTCATCCAATCCGGCAGGGCGTCGAATATGCCCTCAAAATAGAGCACCGGATTCAACTCGCCCGACTGGAGTTGCGCATACACCAACAGCGCTTCGCGCGCCAGTGCCGCAGTGATCAGCGCGAAGGGAAGAACCACGACCAGCAATACCAGCAGCAGCGTCAGCAGCGCCGCTGGCGTGTGCCGCCATTTGAGCCGCGCCAGCAGCCAACGATAGACCGGCGCAAACAGCAGCCCGATGATGGCGCCCCACAGGATGGTGCCGTAGAACGGCCACAGAATCCAGCCTAGGGCAAGCGAGACGGCGACCAGCAGCGGCAACAGCCTCCGGTTCTCGAGGTGGGCGGACGCATTTTCATCGGAGGAGCTCATCGTGTTTCTAGCGGGTGGGCCGTGACAGGCACGAGCATCGTAGTAGTGTCACGATGGCTGGACCAGGGGCTTATCCAGCAATCAGCATCTCGCCCCCCAGTGCCGCCAGTAAATCCGGCAGCAATTTGCGCAACTCGCCGGTCGCAATGGCGGCGTTGGCATCAAAGCCATCATCATTGCCCGCTGAGGCAGCTTCGAAGACCACGTCCAGAAACGCCAGCTTCTTGAGTTGTAGGCCCTCGGTCAGCACGAACGACACGCGGCTGTCCCAAGTCAGCGCCAGCCGGGTCGGCAGCTTGCCGCTCTCAACATAGCCGCGCACCTCTGCGGTGTCGAGTGGGTGGCGGGCATAGCGCACCACGGCTTTGGATTCATCGGCCGCCTTGAGCTCGCATTCGCGGTCCACGCTAAAGCCGGCCGGCGGATCCTGGCTGATCAACCATTGCGACATCGCCGCCGTGGGCGATACCTTGGTGTTGAGCAGCGTCACAGCCAGGCCGGGCAGCGACTTGACCAGCAGCGTGACCACTTCATCGGCCTTGGCCTGACTCGCCGCATCAATCACCAGCGTCCTGGCTTGCGGGTCGATCCACACCAGCACCGAAGCCTGCTTGGTAAAGGCCATCGGCAACAGCTCAAGCCGGATGTCGTCCTTGATGTCGCGGATTTCTTTTTTGCCCGGTTTGCGCCCGGTTGCGGCCTCAATCTGCGCCACCCGCTCTTTGATTTTGCGCGTCACCACCGAGCCCGGCAGGGCGCGGGTCTCGATCATCAGCTTGAAAATCAATTGCCGATCGACGGCCTCGACCAGCGCGCCATGGGCCTCGCCTCGCGGCTCGATCCAGCCCACGGATTTTTCCTGACTCGCACCACATTCTATAAAGCGCTCGGCCTCCAGCGAGGTTTCCATCTGCGCCACTGACGTGGACCATTCGGTCCCAATTCGATACACGATCATATTCTTGAACACTGTTACCCTTTTTTAAAATTGACTTCGCTTTAACGACGCCGATCATCCCATGGGTTTTCCCGAGGGTTTGAAGGGTCGAATTGCCGCCAAGTATCGTGGACAATCAAAAAATCTTATGCTCGACGTATGTGAAAGGGTCGATGGTTCAATTGAGCTGATTCTTCCTGGCCTGCCGCTTTGGGATGTCAGTTACAGTTTTGTGCGGTTGCGGCTCTGTTCATTCCTGATCCTGGATTGGTTTTCCCCTGAAAATTCCATTTTGAAAGATTATTTGTGAATCCGAAAGAGTCCGCAAACCTCGCTCCAGCAGAATCGCTGGTGAGCCCCTGCGCTGCGAATGCATTTTCATCGGCACCGATTCCTGACTACTTGCAGAAAACCTACTGGTGGGCTTACCTGCACCCCAATGCCGTGCGTGTGTTCGAGCGTCAGTGGCTGGTGAATCTGATTCTTTGGGGCAATTTTGCGCGCCTGCGCGACGCCGCTCTCAATGAGTTGGGCGAGGTGATCGACGCCCGGGTGTTGCAGGTGGCTTGTGTTTATGGCAACTTTACCGAGCATTTGGTGAGTCGGCTTGGGTCCCAGGGCCGCCTCAATGTGATTGATGTGGCGCCAATCCAGATCAGGAACCTGCAAGCCAAGCTCAAACCCAACAGCCAGGTCACGGTGCTGCGGCAAGACTCCAGCAACATGCAGTTTGAGGATGGCAGCCATGACGTGACGGTGGTTTTTTTCCTGTTGCATGAGCAACCGGTCGAAGTACGTCTCAAAACGATTGCCGAGGCCTGGCGCGTGACCCGGCCTGGCGGCAAGATTATCTTTGTTGACTACCACCGGCCGGTGGCGGTTAATCCGTTTCGCTATGTGATGGTGCCGATATTGACCACGCTTGAGCCTTTTGCTATGGACCTGTGGCGCGGGGAAATCACTGACTGGCTGCCCTCGGGCGCAAAGGCGGCCCAAGTGGAGAAAGAGACCTATTTTGGCGGGCTGTACCAAAAGCTTGTCATTCAGCGCTGACGCAACTTTACAAAATCTTATCTGTGCGTCATGCAAGCGATACATGGGGGTCGCAAAGTTGCCCCCAACCTGATGCCAAGTTCTGAGCGTCAGACCATAAAGGACTCTCATATGAAATCATTTTTTAAGCCGGTTCTGCTCGCTGGCCTGCTGGCTACTGTTGGTTTTGCGGCTTTTTCACAAGCGCCGGGTGCCGGCATGATGGGCGCCGGTGGCCCCATGCATGAGGGCATGGACCACCAGCGCATGGGCAAGATGGACCCGGCAAAGATGCAGGTCCGGATCGACAAACGCAATGCCGCACTCAAGGCGCAACTCAAACTCACCGCAGCGCAGGAAGGCGCGTGGACGACTTATACGGCAGCCATGAAGCCGCCCGCTGGCTTGATGGCGACCCGCCCTGATTTCGCCGAGTTAGCCAAACTGCCGACGCCCGAGCGCATCGACAAAATGAAGGCTCTGCACACTCAGCATATGAACGACATGAACGCCGCCATGGCTACACGCGGTGAAGCCACCAAGGCGTTCTATGCCACGCTGACCCCCGAGCAGCAAAAGGTGTTTGACGCCAATGCCATGCGCCAGCAGGGTCGGCATGGATGGCATCATGGCCCGCGCGGGGGCAATGGCCCGGCAAAGCCAGCGCAATAAGCTGACCAATCACAGTGTGGTTCACGCCTGGCCTTCGCAAGCAGCGAAAGCCAGGCGTGTTTCATTCAGGCCAGCAGTTTTTTCAACTCGCCGCTGTCGATTAGTTTGATCACATCCGCGGCGCCGCCGACCAGTGTTCCTTTCACAAATATCATCGGAAAAGTCGGCCAGCCGGTCCACAATTTCAGGGCATTGCGCTGGCGCCAGGTATTGAAATAATTACCGTATTCCAGGTACTCGTAGGCCACTCCGGCGCTGTCGAGTGCCTTGCGCACCTGTTTTGGGAATGGGTTCATGGCCATGCCCACTACCACCACTGGATGCTTTGCGACGGCCGCCTGCACTTCGCGCACGATGGCCTGTTCGTGGTTGGCAATTTTCTCCCGAATGGCTGGGTGAATGTTTGACTCATCAAGTATGGGGCGCGGCATGGTGGTTTCCAAGTGTGGCGAAGGATCAATTATGCGTTGCAAGCTCTAAAATGCCAGCACTCCCTTTGAAAGCACCGCATTGATGTTTGGTTACTCGGAAGAACAAGTCGCCGCTTTCGGTCTGACTTTTGGCGTGGGGGCTTTCATGCTTTATATGCTGTTCATCATCGGACACCTCGCCTGGGAGTCCAAAGCTGGCAAATTTGGTACCTTTGTCATTTTTCTGGGCCTGGCCTTCGGCATGACTGGTTTCGTCGCCAAGTACCTGATTCAGTGGGCCATTGGCATCAAATGAGCGACAGGAAGATTTCTTTCGTGTCGGCTTCTGCGTCCAGCGCGGGGCGTTCCTGGAACCCCAGTGTTTTGGCAAGTTTGAGCATGCGTTCGTTGTAGTCCAGCACCGTAGCCACCATCCGCTGTGTCCCTTGAGTGCGCAGATAAGCGATCATTTTCTGCATCAGCAAAAGTCCCAAGCCACTGCCCTTGAGCTCAGAGCGCACGATCACGCCAAACTCCGCCTCGATATTGTCAGGGTCTGCCACGGCACGCACTACGCCCAAGGTCTGCAATTGACCATCTGCTGGGTTGGCCAACGCGACAAATGCCATTTCGCGCGCGTAATCAATTTGCACCAGTCGTGCCAACTCGCTACGTTCCATCGTACGCTTGCTGTAGAACACGCGCATCCGGACGTCTTCCGGGTCCAGCTGCTGCAAGAACGCCATGTGTAGCGCCTCGTCCTCCGGTCGAATCGGGCGCAAAAACAAATTTCGCCCTTGCCACTGCACCGTCTCCTCAAGCTGCGAGGGATAGGGTCGGATCGCAAAATTACCGGCGCCAGCCGGGGCGGCGGCGCTCAGGCGAATCCGTGCATCGAGTGCGATAGCACCTTCAAAATTAACGATCAAGGGATTGATGTCAAGCTCGGCGATCTCGGGTATTTCGGCCAGCAACTGCGATACCGCCACCAGCACGCGGTGCAGCGCCGCTTCGTCCGCGGCGGGCGTGTCGCGCCAGCCAGCCAGCAGACGCGACACGCGCGTGCGTGATACCAAGGCCCGCGACAACGGTACGTTCAGAGGCGGCAGGGCCACTGCACGGTCGGCCAGGACCTCGACCGCTGTGCCACCTTGGCCAAACAAGATAACCGGGCCAAATACGCTGTCGATGGTGCTACCCACAATCAGCTCCTGGGCGTGCTGGCGTCGCACCATGGCCTGCACCGTGAAGCCCTGGACACGGGCTTGAGGGTGCTGACGCAGCACACGGGTGAGCATGGTTTGCGCGGCGGCGCGTACTTCCACCTCGTCCTGCAAATTGAGGGCCACGCCACCGACATCAGATTTGTGTGAAATATCGGCAGACAATATCTTCAGCACAACCGGGAATCCAATTGTTACCGCGGCTGTGGCGGCTTCTTCTGCGGTGGCGCCGACACGCTGGGTCGGTACCACCGGAATGCAGCAGGCGTCGAGCACCGCTTTGGCTTCGGGCTCGGTCAGCAACTCGCGGCCGTCGGCCAGCGCCTCGCGCACCAGTGTCTTGATGCGCGCCATGTCAGGGCACAAATCCGGCAGCAAGGCGGACGGCGCCTCGGTCAGTTCGGCCTGATTTTGCCGGTACTGCACCAGCATTGAAAATGCACGAACCGCTTGCTCGGGCGTATCAAAGTTGGCAATGCCGGCGTCTTGAAATATCTGGCGCGCCTCAGCGACTGATTTGTCACCCAACCAGCAACTCATCAGGCGCGGTGGCGCTAACCTATCATGCTGCGCTAGCGGTACCAAGGCACGCGCAATCTCGGCGCTGGGAACAATCGCCGTTGGGGCGTGAATGAACAAAAGCGCACCCACCGCCGGATCATCGTTGAGCACCTTCAAAGCCTGCTCGTAACGCGCGACCGGGGCGTCACCAATGATGTCCACCGGGTTGCCGTGTGACCAGTTGGGCGGTAGCACAGCATCAAGCTGTTGCCGTGTTGTATCGTTTAGTTCCGACAACTTCACGCCGGCAAAGGCCGCCGCGTCGGCGGCCATCACACCGGCACCGCCACCGTTGGTGAGGATGGTGATGGAATCGCTGGCATTGGTCCGGAAACGCGACAAAGTCTGGGCTGCCAAAAACAGCTCCTGCAGCGTATTGACCCGCAACATGCCGGCGCGGGCAATGGCCGCATCAAACACCATGTCGGAGCCGGCCAGCGCGCCGGTATGTGACGCCGCCGCCAATTGCCCCTGTGCGGAGCGCCCCGCCTTCACCACAATGACAGGTTTGTTGCGCGCCGCCGCACGCGCGGCCGACATGAATTTGCGTGGCGACTGAATCGATTCCGCGTATAACAAAATGGCGCGTGTTTTTGGGTCGCTGGCCAGGTAGTCCAGCATGTCGCCAAAGTCCACGTCGGCGTGTTCGCCAAGCGATACAAATTGTGAAAACCCGATGCCCCGCCCTTGCGCCCAGTCCAGCATGGCGGTCACCAAGGCGCCGGACTGCGACACAAAAGCCAACTCACCGGGCAACGCATCAATGTGGGCAAAACTGGCGTTCAGGCCCTTGTGGGGTGCCAACAGCCCAATACAGTTGGGGCCCAGGATGCGCAGCAAGTGCGGCCGCGCCGCATCCAGCATGGCCTGCTTCTGCACGCTATCCAGTCCTGAGGTCATGACCACGGCGGCATGGGTACCGAGTTGAGCCAACTCCTTGATCAACCCGGGCACGCTGGCCGGTGGTGTACAGATCAGTGCCAATGCCGGAACGACCGGCAAAGCACGGGCATGAGCCACGACCGGATACCCTCCAAGCTCACGGTACTTGGGGTTGACGGCGTACAGCCCGCCCCTGTAGCTGCCGTGGGTCAGGTTTTGCCAGACGGTGGCACCGACGCTGCCCAAGCGCTGTGAGGCACCGAAAACGGCGATTGAAGCCGGGTCTAACAGCGAGTCGAGGTGGCGGATGCTCATTGATCAACCCGGTTCAGGCATCAACCCAACGGCCGCACGCCGATCAATAAGCCATGCAGCCACAGCGTCACAGCGACCCAGCCACCCACACCTAACGCGACGGTGATGCCGGTGGCACCCGCCGTGCCGCCAAGGTAGAGCTTGCCTTCAGCGCGGTCGCGCCGTCGAGCGGCGCTGAAATCGAAAATCGCCCAGATCAAAAAAGAACCAAACAACACGACATGAGAGACGTTGCCATTGGCCAGCAAATGCGCCAGCGCCCACAGCTTGACCCCCAGCACCATGGGATGGTGAAGCAGTTCTTTGATGCGGTTGCCGGGCACGTAAGCCGCTGCCAACAGCACGAACGCAATCAGGGTCAGAAGTGACGCCAGATGGCGCATGCCCACCGGCGGGGCCCACAGCTGGACTGGTTGCTGTCGTGCCAAGCCAAATCCCCATACGATTAACGCAAGACCGAACAGCGAAGCCACGGCGTATAGCCCCTTCCAGGCCAGATCACCGATGCGTGCTCGGGTTCTGGTGCGCCAGTCGTCAGCGACAATACGCACCGAGTGCACACCCAGAAAAATAATCAGCCCGAGAATCAAGTAGGTCATAGGAACTCCTAAACAGTTAGGGACAGAGTTGGCCCACAAGGTCACCGAATTCAGCGGAGAAACATGTGCGAATATAACCATGATCCAAAACCGGGTTATGCGGCGATCCGATAAGTCACGACGCAAGCACTGAACTCTGCGTGTTGCAAAGTGCAATAATTGCGGCGATGCACCGCCTGTTGCATTGCGGGAAGGTTTGTTTACACTGCACTCCCGATGCAATAAATTAACTGGAGCTTTGATGAAACCCGTTTCGGAATTGTTAAAAAATCGTGATGCAGCGGTTTTTCAGGTGAGCCCTTCGGTCACCGTTTTTGAGGCTCTGCGGCTATTGGCCGAGTATGGCGTCGGTGCCATGGCGGTCATGGACCAGGGCAAGCTGGTTGGCCTGGTGTCAGAACGCGATTACACGCGCAAAGTTGCGCTACAAGGCAAGAATTCGAAAGAAACCACGGTGGCTGACATCATGACCCGGGACGTCGTTACGGTCACGCCCAAGAGCGCGACGAGTGTCTGCATGACATTGATGAGTCAGAAAAAAATTCGCCACTTGCCGGTGCTCGATGGGACTGAAGTGGTGGGCATGATCTCGATTCGAGACATCATGGATGACATCATTGCCGACCAAGAGCAAACCATCACGCAGTTGACGAGTTACATCAGCAGTTAGTCGGTTGGGTACAGAGCTTGCCCACTTCGTGTGGCTCCGGTCTGTTCCGCAAGGCTAGGTCTGCAGGTTCTCATTCATGGCCCGAATTAGGGTCTATAAGAATCAGCAAGATTCGGATCGATGTTGAGAATACGTTGAACCAGGTTCTGAAAATTGACCCGAAATCCCAATCAAAAATTTGCGCTCGGAATGTGAACTTGCTTTTTAGGACTTTAGGCCATTGGACGCAGGGCCACTCGAAGACGAACGAACGCCTATTTTGGAGGGCATGGATTTGCTGGGTGTGTTGAAGCCACGACTTGGCCTTAGTCTGAATCAGCGAGGCAAAGAATCATGCCCTGGAACGCAGAATACTTCCCATCATCAATGCAGCATCTGAGCGAGGCCACGCGCCAAAAAGCCATTGAGATCGCCAACGCACTGCTGGCACAAGGCATGGACGAGGGCAAGGCAATCCGCATCGCTATCGCCAAGTCCAAGGAGTGGGCGTCACACCACGGCCTGCCGATACGCGGCGAAAAGCAGAAGTGACATGAACAAATAGACCCGCCAGCCTTTTCAGGGGCTGGCGGTGGTGGCGAGGACCCCGTGTCAGTTCGTCACACTGACACGTCTGGAGACGTCCTCATCCGTCTTGATGTGAGACACCAAGACTTAGTCCAATTGCGTGGACCCCCCAGCTCCGTACCCTACTTGGACTGCCTGAGCAATCTTGGCAAAGTACAAATCAATGTTAATCAATTCTGGGCCAGTTTCATTGAGAATTCTCAAAAGAAACTCATAACGCTTTGTCCGTGGATGCTCGGTCATCGATCCGGTGAAGCGGTGATGCCTCCCGATCTTGACAATTCGCAAAGCCTCCCCGGTGGATCTGACTACGCTGAAAAACAGATCGCGCGCATGCCAATGCAACCGGTCTTTTTTCGTTCTACAGACCTTTTAATTACTGAGGTATTCATCATGAGCAACCTACGTTTATTTGAACCGCGCTTGTTTGAGCCCGCGCTGAGCGATCCGTTTGACTCCATGTTCAAGCGCTTTATGGCCCCGATGATGGTGGAGTTGGAAAACGGCTTCCTCGACATTCGACTGGACGTGACAGAGATGGACGGCCTCTACAAGGTGCGCGCGGACATACCTG
>JADGRK010000415.1 GCA_017880985.1 Rhodoferax sp.
TGGCGGCACTGGGCTTGTCGATTGAAGGTGACGGCCTCTACCCGGTGCTGACACCCGAGGGACACCGCGATGAAGCGCACCCGCTGCAACTGCTGGCCAAACGGATCGAGTTTGTGGACCCGCTGAGTCGTCAAACCCGTCAGTTTGAAAGCATTCGCCAACTCAATTTCTGAACTCAAAACGCCCGGCTACTGCGCGGCACCCATAGAATCAAGTCAAAGGAAGCCATGATTAAGAAATTCGCTTGCACAATGTTCATTTCGGCCATGCTCTCGGCTTGCGGGGGTGGGGATGGTAGTCCTGGAACGTGTTCTGGCAGTGCCGCAGATTGCCTTGCCACCGCTTCGGCCTCTGGCGCCAATACCTATGCTCCGTACAGCGAGCCAGCGATACCTGTCGCCGACACCGTTGCGCAACAATGCGAGACGCCACGCGCAGCCGACGCGATGGATCCTTTTACCCAGCAGGCTTATAGCGACGTTCAAGGCTCGCTCACGACTGAGAAATTGTGGCTTCGTTCGATGGTCAATGACACCTACCTTTGGTACCAGGATGTTGTTCCCCTCGATCCCGCCATATTCGTACTTGGCGGCCGTGCGCCACGCACCAATCCTTCGAATAACAGTCGAACGACGGTCAGCCTCGAGTCCAACTTCGACGTCGTGGATACCTATTTCAATAGTCAGCGCTCGTTGTTGCTTACGAATTCAGGCAAGCCGAAAGATCAGTTTCACTTCACCTACCTGACCAATGACTGGGTCGCGCTGTCCCTGGCGGGCAGCAGTGTCGGGTTTGGATTTCAGGTGGCACTGATCGCCAGTTCTCCACCACGTAGCGCCCTGGTTGCCTATTCCGAGCCAGGATCACAGGCGTCAGCCAACAATCTGAATCGCGGCGCCCGCTTTATAAGCGTCAATGGCGTTGACGTTGCCACCGGAAATCCGGATGCCCTCAACGAGGGACTGTTCTCGCCGGTTGCCGGTAAACAGTACGTGTTTCAGGTACTCGATCAGGGCAGCAGCACACCCAGAACCATTACGATGACAGCCGGCACGGTCATTTCGACACCGGTGCAAAACGTCCACACCCTGCCCGCGCCCTACAGCAGTGTTGGCTACATTCAGTTCAACGACCACATGGCGACCGCTGAAAGTCAATTGATCGCAGCGGTCAATCAACTCAAGGCGGCCAATAACGGTGCCGGCATCAGTGATCTGGTGCTTGATCTGCGTTACAACGGCGGCGGCCTGCTGGATATTGCCAGCGAACTGGCATACATGATTGCAGGCTCTGTAGCAACTGCAGGCAAGGCGTTTGAAAACTTGAGCTTCAACGACAAGAATCCGTTCAATCTGAGCGATGCGAACAAGATCACGCCGTTCCATCAGGTCACGCAAGGGTTTTCGGTCCCGTCCGGGCAAGCACTGCCGCAATTGGGCTTGCCACGCGTTTTTGTGATCACTGGCAGTGGAACCTGCTCCGCGAGTGAATCCATCATCAACGGCCTCAACGGCGCCGGTATTAACGTGATCCTGATTGGTGATACCAGCTGTGGCAAGCCCTACGGCTTCTACCCCCAGGACAATTGCGGTGTGACCTACTTCACGGTCCAGTTCAAGGGCGTCAACAATGCCGGTTTTGGCGACTATGCAGACGGCTTCACTCCAGGCGGTAATGGCAATCCGGAGAATCATCTGCCGGGTTGCGTGGTGGCGGATGATTTCACCAAGCCTTTGGGCGACAGCACTGAAGCACGCCTTGCAAGCGCCTTGCAGTATCGCGCCAATGGGATCTGCCCGGTGACCGCGTCGGCACTCAGGAGCGTGGCACCTGGCGTCTCTGTCGGTGAACCGCTGTCGGGGCGTTCCCAAATGCGGGAAAACAGATTCTTGCGGCCCAAAGCAAGGTTCTAAACAGTTGCCATCAACGGCTGGAACAGTCCCCATGATGGCGAGTGCGTGAGCGCCACGACAGCCACAGGGCAGAAGCCAGCAACACGATGTCGTTCATGGCGTGCTCAGCCGTCCTTGCCATCGAGGCGGGTGCGCATCAGCCAGGGCGTGAATACCCATAGATAGATCAAAAATGCCACGCTCCAGGCCGCGGCAGCGCCGACCAGGGCGATGACATATAGCGCTGGTAGCGCCAGCGGCAGCAACACCCGCAGCACAGCCGCACTCATCACCAGCGCGTAGGCCAGTACCTCAGCCCTTGACACCGTCAAGGGTCTGCCGGTGTGGCCACGCGCGGTGCGGGTGATCATGCCAATGATGAGACCACCGGTGGCGCCCACAGCCAGCGCATGCACGCCCGTCGAGGCTGGAATCAAACCGATTTGTGCCAGCGCCAACAGAGCCAGGCCGAGCGGAATCCAGGCGTAGGCGGCGTGCAGAATCCATAAAATCGGTCGCGTCAAAGTCAGCGCGGAATGCCAACCCAGCAAGCGCTTGAGGTGCAAAACACTGGCCAGCGCCAACACCACCAGACCCGCCACGCTCGGCGGCGCCAACACCCACAGCGCCAAACCGAGCGCGGTGCTGCCCAGCGTGAGCCACTCGATCCCCGGCTTTGCCAGTAGCTTCAAACCGGGTGTGACCGCCATGGTGAAGGCGGGAATCACGCGCCCGGCCATCACACACTCAATCAGCACAATCAGCGCCAGCCCGGCATACAAGGGCGTCATCGGCGACACCTGCAATCGGTCCATTACTGCCAGATGAAACACCAGGTTGGCACTCGCCAGCAACGCCAGCATCAAG
>JADGRK010000416.1 GCA_017880985.1 Rhodoferax sp.
CCATGCAAATCGACCATCGCTTCGCTGACATAGATGCCAATCTGCCCGCTGGGCACCGGTAGTGGCTCGCCTACCAAGGGCAGGCTGCGCGCCGGGTCATCCAGCTCGCGCGCGATCAGCGCCACCGCAGGCAGCGCCGGGTCCAGCAGCAGTGACATCAGGCGCTGGGTTTGCACGCGCTGCACACCCGCGACTTTGGCCGCAGCCTGCACAAACTCCGGGCTGAAATAGACCGTGTCGCTGGCGCCCAGGCTGCGCGCACTGCGCACATACAGGTCGGCTGGCAGCACCCGGTCCAGCCACAGCGTGACCGACTCGCGAAAGCTCGCCACCATCACCGTCAGCGCCACCGCCAGGCTGAGCGAGGCCACCACACCACTGATGGCCACCGCCGCCGTCTCGCGCTGGCGCCGGGCGCGCTCCACGGCCAGCAGGGGCAGTGTCTGGTGTGCCACCCACGGGGCGAGCCGGTCCAGCAGCAGGGCGATCAGCCAGGGCAGCGCGGTGATACCCCCGACCAGCAGCAAGCCGACTGACAGATAGGCCGCCAGCGGTATGCCAAAAATGGCTGGAGCCCTTGTCAGAAAAGCGCCAGCAGCTATCAAAATAATACTGATCCAGTGACTGTGGCGCGGCATCAAAGCGGCGCCCAGGCCCTTGAGTGTTTGCGCCGGTGGCAAGCGCTGCACCTGGCGCGCCGGCCACCAGCCGCCCACCAGCGCGGCCAGTACACCCAAAGTGCCATAAAGCAACGCCGCCCAGCCACTCCATTGCAGGCTCGGCGCCGCACCGGCAAAAAATCCGCCGCCCAGGTCGCCGCCGAGCAGCCGCAGGGCCAGCGCCGCCAGCGCCGTACCGAGGGCAATGCCGGCCGCGCTGCCGACCAGCCCGAGCGCCAAAGACTCCCATAGCACCAATGCCAGCCGATCGCGTCCGCTCAAGCCCAGCACGCCCAACAGCGCAAACTGCTGCGAGCGTTTGGCCACGCTCAAGGACAACACCGAGAACACCAGAAACGCCCCGGTAAACAGCGCAATCAGCGCCAGCACGCTGAGGTTGACCCGGTAGGCTCTGGAGAGGTCACTGACCTGCGCCTGTGCGTCGCCCGGTTGGGTCAGGGTCACACCCTGCGGCCAGTCCGGCGCGCTTTGCAGAGTGCGCACAAAGGCTGCCCGATCGACGCCGGATTGGAGTCGAAGATCAATCCGTGTGAGCTGCCCCTGTTTGCCAAACAGCTCTTGCGCCGCGCCAATGTCCATCACTGCCAGCGCTGTGCCAGCGGTGCGGATGGTGCCTGCCACCATGACTTCTTTCAGTTCCAGCCCGCTTTGCAAACGCAGCGTCGTTGCAGGTTTTTTCCGCGCCGCCGCATTTAAAAACACCGTGCCCGGCGTGAACAGGGCCAGCCGCTCGGCCTGGTTGAACGGCAGCGGCATTAAGTCAGGTGCTACAAAGGCCACCAGCAGCGCGTCGATGCCGATCACGCGCAAAGCCGTGCGGTGCCCGTCAGGCGAGAGCGCATAGGTGCCCAGCTCGAGTACCGGGGAGGCCAGTTGCACTTGCGGGTGGCGCGCCAAGCGGGCAAAGACGGCTTCGTCAAAGCTGCCCTGCACGGCGCGCAGTTCCAGATCTGGCTGGCCGCCCACCGAGCGCACCGCCCGTGAAAACTCGTCAAGCGCCGAGGCGTTGATCAAGTGCACCGAGAACGCCAGTGCCACCCCCAGCATCACCGCCACGACAGCGGCCGCATTGCGCCACGGATGCTGGCGAAGCTCTTGCCAGGAAAAGGTTTGAAGAAGTTCAAGCACAGCGCAGTATAGAAGTCATGGTACCGACTTGCGCCCGATTGCCGCACGGCTGATCTTGATCAAACTTGGCCCAATCTGCACTTGAGAACCATGCAGGCACTCCCCATATTGTGCTGTGGAGCCCGTGACCTTTGGGGTCGTCGGGTGTCATTTTGATAACCCACTTAAAGGAGAAAGCAAATGAACTCATTGATCAGCCGCAGCAACCTTTTCGACGACTTTTTCCGCGATGTTGCGCCCGGTTTTTATGTCAAACCCCTGCACGGTGACCCGTTGCCGAGTCCGGCTCAAATCAAGGTCGATATCAAAGAGACCGACGGCAACTACACCGTGCATGCCGAAGTGCCCGGCGTGAGCAAGGACGATATTAATGTTTCGCTTGACGGTAACGTGGTGACCCTGCACGCCGAAGTGAAGCAGCAAGACAGTTCGGGCGCCGACGAAAAAGTGCTGCGCAGCGAGCGCTACTTTGGCGCTGTGTCGCGCAGCTTTCAGTTGCCACAGGACATCGACCAGACGCAGGCTAAAGCCAAGTATGACAACGGCGTGTTGACCCTGACCTTGCCCAAGAAGCAGGCGTCGGGCGGCGCGCAACGTTTGACCATTGATTGAGGCGTCTGGATTGTTGTAGCGCTTGTCAGGGCAGCGCACAGTAAGATCGCTGCCATGATGGATTGTCAAATCTTGCAGTGATCGACGTCAGCCTGGTCGATCCGCTGGCAAAGGGCCTGCCCCAGACGCCTCGCATGTCGATGCCGGCGGCGCTGACGGCTGGGGTGCTGCATGTCGCGCTGCTGTGGCTGGTGCTCCAGTCGGTGCCGGTGCTGCCCACGGTCCGATCTGTGGTGCGCTATCTCACACCCATCACCTTGCCAAGGGAAAAACCGCCCGAAGCAAAACCAATACCCATCCGTGTGCCCAAGCCGACCCCCGCGGCTACCCCCAAAGCC
>JADGRK010000417.1 GCA_017880985.1 Rhodoferax sp.
CCGGTTTTTTTGCGCCACTACAGGGTTTGTGGCGCTGGTTCAGACCGATAGCGACGCCGGGCAAATCCACGCGGTCAAGACTGGCAAGATGGGGTCATCAAGCGGCTATTCACTCAATTCCAGACAACCATCGTCTGCCAACCGTCCAACACCACCCGACCAGCAACACTGCCACACGCAGGCCGCTGCGGGTGCTGCGCGTCATGGAAGCTGGTCAGCCCAGCGCCCACGTCGGGCGCATGGTGATCTCCGGGCGCATGGCCGATGTTTGTGCCGAACTTGATCGCCTTGCAGCTTGCGAAGTCTTGCTGCATTGAACGACACTCAGACACCCGGTTTGCATTCGTCAAGCGCATGAATTAAACGCGCTGACAAAATCACAGTTCATGCCAAGGCACAATCACGGCCTATGAATATTGTGATTCTTGATGATTACCAGGATGCCGTTCGCAAGCTCCAATGCGCCGCCAAACTGGCGGCCTATCCGGCCAGGGTTTACACCAACACGATCAAGGGGCTGGGCCAGTTGCAGGTGCGACTCAGGGATGCCGAGGTGATTGTGCTGATCCGGGAACGCACCCACATGCCACGCGCGCTGATCGAGAAGCTGCCCAAGCTCAAGCTGATCGTGCAAACCGGCCGAGTCGGTTCACACATCGACGTGAACGCGTGTACCGAGCGCGGCATTGCCGTTGCAGAAGGCTCGGGGTCACCGGTGGCGCCGGCCGAGCTCGCCTGGGCACTGATCATGGCGGCGATGCGCCGCGTGCCGCAATACATCGGCAACCTCAAGCACGGCGCATGGCAGCAATCAGGCCTGAAAACGGCCTCGATGCCTGCAAATTTTGGTTTGGGCACCGTCCTCAAGGGTAGAACGCTGGGCATCTGGGGTTACGGCAAGATTGGCCAACTGCTGGCCGGCTACGGCAAAGCCTTTGGCATGAACGTGCTGGTCTGGGGGCGGGCGCCAACGCGGGAACGAGCGGTTCTGGACGGGTTTGAAGCGGCCTTGACCCGGGATGAGTTTTTTAGCCGCTGCGATGTGCTCTCGCTGCATCTTCGATTAGTGGATGAAACCCGCGGTATTGTGCGACTTGACGATCTGGCGCGCATGAAGCCCACGGCGCTGCTGGTCAACACTTCGCGCGCCGAGTTGATCGAGCCCGAGGCCTTGCTTGGCGCACTCAACCGGGGCCGTCCCGGCATGGCGGCGATTGACGTATTTGAAACTGAGCCGGTTTTGCCGGGCCACGCCCTGTTGCGGTTGGAGAACTGCATTTGTACGCCGCACCTTGGCTATGTCGAGCTAGACAGCTATGAGTTGTACTTTAGTGCCGCGTTTGACAACGTCATCAACTTCATCAAAGGTACGCCGACCAACATCGTCAATCCTGGAGCCTTGCAGGTCGCGCGGCTGCGCTAGGCATCAGTCGCCTGAGTCAGCGAGCCATCAAGCGCCCAGGCGACGTGTTCGCGTACCAGCAGGCTCGGGTGCTCGGTACGCCGAACCAGGGCCTCAGACAAATCAGGATCGGGAGCGACGCGCAATGCGTTGCCCAAGGCCACCGCAACATTGCGCAACCAGCGCTCGTGACCAATGCGCCGGATCGGGTTGCCTTCGGTGAAGCGCAAAAATTCTTCTTCCGTCCAGTTGAACAGGGTAACCAACTGACTGCCCACCAAGCCTTCGCGCGCATCAAAATCCGGCAAAGCGCTGCGCTGCGCGAACTTGTTCCAGGGACAAATCAGCTGGCAGTCGTCACACCCATAGATGCGGTTACCCAGCAAGGGGCGAAGCGCCAGTGGGATCGGCCCGCCATGCTCAATCGTCAGGTACGAAATGCAGCGTCGCGCGTCGAGTTGTTGAGGCGCCACGATGGCTTGCGTTGGACAGACGTCGATGCAGGCGTTGCAGCTGCCACAGTGGTCTGCCACCGGCGCGCTGTGCGGCAAGGCAACATCGACATAAATCTCACCCAGAAAAAACATCGACCCCACCGCGCGATCAAGCAGCAGCGTGTGCTTGCCGCGCCAGCCCTGGCCGCTGCGCACCGCCAGTTCAACCTCCAGCACCGGTGCCGAGTCGGTAAACACCCGATGCCCAAACGGTCCCAGCTCCAGTGCCATTCGATCACTCAGGCGTTGCAAGCGGCTGCGCATCACCTTGTGATAGTCACGCCCTCGGGCATAGACGGACACAATGCCTTCCTTTGGCCGCCGCAAGCGCTCAAATTCAATCGTCTGCCAGCCCGGTGGCGCCGCAGCCGGCAGATAGTCCATGCGCGCCGTGATCACGCTGACAGTGCCGGGCACCAGCTCGGCGGGGCGCGCACGCTTGAGGCCGTGCGTCGCCAGGTACTTCATGTCGCCATGGCAACCTCGTGCCAGCCAAGCTGATAATCCAGCTTCAGATGAAGTTAAATCCACACCGGCCACGCCAATTTGAGAAAATCCAAGCTCGCGCGCCCAGACCTCAATTTTGGAGAGCCATTGACTGCTTTTGATATGCGTGCCGGCGTTGTTCACCCTTCGATTGTAAAAAGTATCCTGTGGCCGGATGAGTCAGCCACGCAGCGTTTTGCAGCAGCACTGGCCGCGCAGCCTGCCCTGCACAACGCCTTCATCGAATTGCGTGGCGACCTGGGTGCCGGCAAAACCACACTGGTGCGGCATCTGCTGCGCGCGCTGGGTGTGAGGGGGCGCGTCAAAAGCCCAACTTACGCGGTGGTGGAGCCCTATGAATTGCCGGGGCTCAAC
>JADGRK010000066.1 GCA_017880985.1 Rhodoferax sp.
ACAAGCAATCTATCACTAATTCGTATTGAATTGGGATAGTCGTAGTGCTTTCTCACTCCTATAAGTTTTCATACCGGCCCGAATTATGACCTTGACCATGACCAATCTGACTACCCCTGCAACCCCGCCACAACTGCCCATCGCGGCGCCCGCCTTCACGCTCAGCTTGATTGAGGCGCGCGTGCTCGGCACGCTGATGGAAAAAGCCCGCACCGTGCCCGACAGTTATCCGCTCACGCTCAACTCATTGCTGCTGGGCTGCAACCAGAAATCCAGCCGGGAACCGCTGATGGAACTCAGTGAAGCCAACGTTGCCGACGCCCTCAATAGCCTCAAAGCTGCCAACCTGGTGCGGGAAAGCAGCGGTTCCCGCACCACCCGCTTTGAACACAATTTCCAGCGTGGCATTGGCGTGCCAGAGCAATCTGCGGTGCTGCTGGGGCTGTTGATGCTGCGCGGGCCACAAACGGCGGGGGAACTGCGACTCAATTCCGAGCGCTGGTACAAGTTTGCCGACATCTCCTCGGTTGAGGGTTTTCTGGACGAGTTGCAGGATCGCTCTTCCGAAAAAGGCGGCCCGCTGGTCACCAAGCTGGCCCGTGCCCCAGGTGCACGCGAACAGCGTTGGGCGCACTTGCTGTGCGGCCCGGTGGACGCAACCCAAATCGGCGCCAGCCGATCGACCGACGGCACCAGCGGCAACACGGCCGAGCGCCTCGAACGACTTGAAGCGGAAGTAGCGCAACTGCATGAAACCGTGCAAAAACTGTGCTCTGAGTTGGGCCTGTCACCCGCTGGACAGACATAATCGAACGATCGTGCTAAAAACACAGAACATTTGGAGACCCTTCTATGGATTTGGCTTTTACCCCGCAAGAGCAGCAGTTTCGCGAAGAAATTCGGACCTGGGTGCACGCGAACCTGCCGACGGATATTTCACATAAGGTGCACAACGCGCTGCGCTTGAGCCGTGACGACATGCAGCGCTGGGGCAAAATTCTGGGTAAAAAAGGCTGGCTCGGTCACGCTTGGCCCAAAGCCTTCGGCGGCCCGGGCTGGAACTCGGTGCAGAAGCATTTGTTTGAAGAAGAATGCGCCCTCGCCGGCGCACCGCGCGTGCTGCCGTTTGGCCCGATCATGGTGGCACCGGTGATCATGGCCTTTGGTAACGCCGAGCAGCAACAACGCTTCTTGCCTGGCATCGCCAGTGGTGAAGTGTGGTGGAGCCAGGGCTACAGTGAGCCGGGCGCCGGCTCCGACCTGGCCTCGATCAAAACCAGAGCGGAACGGCGGGGCAACAAGTACATCGTCAATGGCCAAAAGGCCTGGACCACGCTCGGCCAGTATGGCGAATGGATTTTTTGCCTGGTGCGCACCAGCAACGAGGGCAAGCCCCAAACCGGCATCAGCTTCCTGCTGATCGACATGAAATCCCCGGGTGTCACCGTGCGCCCGGTGGTGCTGCTCGATGGTGAGCCCGAAGTCAACGAGGTCTTCTTTGACGACGTCGAGGTACCGGTCGAGAACCTGATTGGCGAAGAAAACAAGGGCTGGACCTACGCCAAACATTTGCTCAGCCATGAACGCACCAACATTGCCGACGTGAACCGCACCAAACGCGAACTGGAGCGCCTCAAACGCATTGCCAAGGCAGAGGGTGTTTACAGCGACAGCCGCTTTCGCGACGAAATCGCCAAACTTGAAGTCGATGTGATAGCGCTTGAGATGATGGTGCTGCGCGTGCTGGCGTCTGAAAAATCGGGCAAGAATCCACTCGATATCGCTGGCCTGTTGAAGATACGCGGCAGCGAAATCCAGCAACGCTACAGCGAGCTGATGATGCTGGCGGCCGGGCCGTTCGCGCTGCCGCTGATCCAGGAAGCCATGGAGGCGGGCTGGCAAGGCGACTTCCCCGGCGGTGGCACCTGGTGCGCACCACTGGCCTCAACCTACTTCAATTTCCGCAAGACCACGATTTACGGCGGCAGCAATGAAGTGCAGCGCACCATCGTCGCTCAGACAGTTCTGGGCTGAAACAAAGACTTTGTCATTGCGGGCTTGACCCGCAATCCATAGATTCCGGATCAGGTCCGGAATGACAGAAAAATTGGAGAAGAAAATGGATTTCGATTTCACAGACGATCAAGAACAACTGCGCGATGCGGTGCGCAAATGGGTCGACAAGGGCTACAGCTTTGAGCGCCGCCGCGCCGCCGTCAAGGCCGGCGGCTTTTCCCGCGAGGCGTTCAAGGAAATCGCCGGGCTCGGCCTGTGCGGCCTGTACGTTCCAGAGCAGTATGACGGCATGGGCATGAGCCCGGTCGAGGCCATGGTGGTGATGGAGGAGCTGGGGCGCGGCATGGTGCTGGAGCCGCTCAGTCAGAGCCTGATCGCCGCTGGCGTGCTCGGTGGCTATGCGCCTGAGGCCGTCAAGTCGGCCTGGCTAGCCAAGATTGCCAGTGGTGAAGCGTTGCTGGTGCTGGCCTACCAGGAACGGGCAGCGCGCTACCAGCTCGACATTTGTGAGGCAAAAGCGGCTATAGCCCCTGTTGGCTATACGCTGACCGCTACAAAAAGTATAGTTCCCGCTGGTGACCAGGCGGATGCCTTCCTGGTGCCCGCGATGCTCAATGGCCAACTGGCACTGTTCCTGGTGGAGCGCACCGCCAGCGGCGTCAGCAGCCGTGGCTACGGCACTCAGGACGGCAGCCGGGCGGCAGAAGTCACATTCCAGAATAGCCCCTCCAGTCTGATCACCCTGGAGGGCCTGGGCGCGCTGGAACACGCGGTGGACATCGGCATTGCCGCCACCTGTGCCGAAGCGGTGGGCGTCATGGACAAAACCCTGGCGATTACCGCCGAGTACATGAATACCCGCAAGCAGTTTGGCGTCACCATTGGCAGCTTTCAGGCGTTACGCCACCGCGCCGCCGATATGAAGATGCAGCTCGAACTGGCCCGCTCGATGAGCTATTACGCCAGCCTGAAACTCAACGCCCCCGCGCCGGAGCGCCGTGCCGCACTGGCCCGCGCCAAATATCAGTTGGGGAATTCAATGCGCTTTGTCGGCCAGCAAGCGGTGCAACTGCACGGCGGCATCGGCGTCACCGACGAATACATCGTGAGCCATTACTTCAAGAAGCTCACCCAAATGGAAATGACCTTCGGCGACAGCCTGCACCAACTGGGTGAGGTGTCAAAACGCATGCAGGACACGGCGGGCGTGTTTGCCTGATCAAACTACTCCGCCTCACGCACTCTCAAAAACGAAGCAAAGCGCGGCAACCCTTTTGGTGTGTGGTCCCGATAGCGGTAGGTCACCAACGCCCCCACCGGCGGTGGTGCTTCGCGCTGGGCATCGGTAAAACCGGTGCCCAATACAAAGCGCTGGCCGTTGGGCATTTCCAGCAACAAGGCGCCCAAGCGGCCCGCGTGGCGGCCCTTGCCAGCCATGTGGGCGACCACCCGCGCCTCTTCATCGGGGACGGGTTTGAGTTTGAACAAGGCACCACTGCGCCCGGCTGTCCAAAGCGAATTGGCCCGGTGCAATACCAACCCCTCCGCGCCGTCGCTGACCAGTTGCTGCAACTGGCTTTGCAGCGCCGACGCATCATGCACGCGCTGCTGGACCACTGCCTGGAACCACGGCTGGTTAACTTCCCGCACCAGGTTGCCGATACGCTCTGCGCGTTCAGCAAACGGCCCAGGTTCACCAGGCAAGTCAAAAATCATGTAGCGCAACTGGCGCCAGTCGCCGTCCACGGGCGACTGGCGGCGCACCATGCCCGAAAGCTCATCAAATCTGCCACGACCCAGCCACAATTCACCGTCCAGTGCTGCCTTTGGCAGGCTGCGGGTAAACCAGTCCGGTGCCGCAATCGGCCGCCCGCTGCGAAAGCGCAAGGTGTGACCATCCCAAAATGCGCGCACACCATCCAATTTTTCACTGACCAAAAAGCCACTCGGGTCTTGACCCACTTGCCAGAGTTTGGCCAGCATCAGCGCCGGCGGCACGATTGACGCGGTTTGCAGCGCAACCGGATTGGTCTGCGCCGCCACGACCACCGCAGCCGGTAAAAACGTACTGCCCAAAAGCAGCGCCAAATAGCTTGCCGGTCTGCTAACTGTTCGAGACATCATTGGTTTTCTCCCTCGGATTGAACTGACGAAAATGCCACAGCAGGCTCACGCGGCCTGCTTGTGCTCGCCGTTTGACATGATGCGGTCCAGCGCACGCGCCACGATCGGCACCTGGTCAATGACGCGCAGGCGCTGATGCCGCAGCAAGGCCGCCACCTCGCGCTCGGAACGGACAAAAGCGTCAAAGCCATCGCGGTTGGTAAACAGCAGCCGCGTGCGCATCGGACTGACCCAGCTCAAACGGCAACGGTGCTGCGTGGCTTCGCCGAGCATGAAATCAAACCACAGTCCACGGCTGAAAGATTTGGCCATGGCATCAAACTCATCGACGACCCCGGCCAACTGGCCAGAGCGGCGTTGGTCGAGCTCTTTCATGGCCGCGTGGCCGGCATTTTGTTCCAGCACCGCCGACGCGGTATCGACGTGGACTGGCTGCGTCATTCGAATCGCCAGCGTGTGGGTTGTGATCAGACGGCGGGTAAAGGTTGCGCGGGCCTCATCCGTCCATTCGATGGCATCCAGACCGGCATTCAGGTTGCGCACCATATCGGGCAATAACGCCACCAGTTGCCGCCGCTCATGGGTCCTGGTTTTTGGCTGGGTGGACCAGATCAATTGATCCATGGTGGTCAAAGCGGTCTCCCAGGGTGCTGGGTTGGTCAGTGCGTTCAGCCAGGCACGCGCCAATACCTCGCGCCATTGACGCGTCAAAAACGGCGCCAGGAAAGGCGCCAAAGGCAATTCAGGTGGCAAGGCCTTGATATGCTCAGAAACCACCTCGTCGGCATGCGCCAGCGCCTGCTCATAGGCCTCACCGGCAAGTTCCTGGTCGGCAGCCGGTTCAATGCGTCCTTGGGCCTGCTGCTCGGTCTCAAAAAGAAATTCAGTGAACTCCAGCAGCAGATCGCTAAACAAAGACAAGTCGTCTTCAAATTCGTGCAACACCCGTTTGACCGTGCGTTCTATCTGCACATACAAGGGATCGGCATCACCCTCCTCGGGTGCCCAGGCGACCGAGGCCTGCGCCAGCGTATCCACCAGTCGGCGCGCCGGGTGATCGGCCGAGAGGAAGAAGTCACGATCAATCATGGCCGCCTTGAGCACCGGAATCTGCAGGCGGCCAATCACAAACTTCATCTGCACCGGAATCGCCTGGTCAGCAAAGACAAAATCAAACACTTCAGCCAGCGCATCGACCGTGCCGCGATCAAGTTCGGGGGCGCGTCGGACTTCGTCGCGATCACGCATCTGACGCAGGATGTTGTGATCGCCCGGATCCTGTCCGTCCAGAATTTGGTGAGTCGACGAAGCACCGGCGCCGGCCTGCAAGTCGCCCAGATAGCCCATGAATTCCGGGTCAGCGGCCGCGAACGATGGCCGCGTGCCATCACCCTTGGTTTCAGTCCAGGCCAGTCCCTCACTGTCCCCGAAGTCGTCACTGGCAGGCCGCGAACCCAAACCGAGCCGTTGCAGAAATTGCCGCGCCTGCGCGGCAATGCTGCGCCCGGCAGGTGCCAAAGCGTCCCAGGCAGATGGTGCAGGGTCTGGTCGCTGGCCACCCAAACCCATGCGAGCGCTCGACACCGATGACTCGCTGTCGCTGGCGAGAGGAGCGTGTGCCGACACAGAGCTCAAGGGCACCGATGAAGAGGCAACGGCGTCGGATTTCTTGATTCGATGGACCGTCCTCGCAGCGACGCCCGCCTGCATCAGGGTGGCATTCAAGTCAGCGTACAACGAGGTGAGATCAATGCAATGCTGCGGCTCAAGCGCCAGCATCAGGTCTTCGGTGGAATGATCATCAAATTTGCAGTTTTCCCAAGCCAGGAGAAACGAACGGATAAATACTTCCGGGCGAAATGGATTGCAAGACAGGGTCGGCACGTCCAACCCCAGCAACACCCCTAGCCGCTGGGTCAGGGCGCTCAGGCTGGCGTCATAGTGCTCGGTAAACCGCTGCGCGACACGATCCAGCAGCAAAATACGCTCGACCTCAGAAACGTCAATCAAGGACAGCGACATCCCATCGAGTGGATCGGCCGGCGTGTTCTCGCCGATCTGTGGCATTGACGCAGCATTCAATGCAAGGTGCAATTCCTCGTCCATCGACGTCTGTAGCGCGGTTTGAAACGCCTGATTGAAGACTTCGGCCTGTTTGTACAACAACATACTGGCAGACTGCAGGTTTTGCGCCCGCACCTGGGTTGGCCTGGCGTCCAGCAAATCCAGCAAATGCGCGCGCACCAGTTGCAAATTTTCGTCTTCACGCTCAGAGAAAAAGGCCAGCGTCTTGCCGATCAGGTTTCGGATATGGCGACCCGCCGACACGCGCAAAGCACGGTCTGCGGCGTCAGAGGGTGAAGGCGAACGAATGCGCATCTCGGTAGTGCCTGGCGTATTGAAACAATCTGTAAAGGTAGTGCCGAAGCAGCGAACTGAGAGCGTACCGTGCGGCCATGCTCCAGGGGAGTCCCCTGGCAGCAATCATCCGTAAGGATATGTAACAAATGTGTTCAGGAGGCAAAGCGGCGTTGCTTGCCCCCAAAAGTACTCAGGATAGTAGTCGTGACGACTTGGGTACATGCGCCATCAAAAACTCCATCTGGTCGGCCAGAATGCGCCGGTTACGCAAAATGAAGTCTTCCCACAGACTGGGCACATAGGGCGTGTACAAGAGCGGCATATTCGCCTGCTCGGGCGTACGGTTACTTTTGCGATGGTTGCATGGGCGGCACGCGGTAACCACATTCATCCAGATGTCGATACCGTTTTGGGCGAACGGAATAATGTGTTCGCGGGTCAGGTCTTCCTCATGGAAAAGTTCTCCGCAATAGGCGCAGACATTGCGATCGCGCGCGAACAACTTGCTGTTCGTCAGGCCCGGCTTAAGTTTGAATGGATTGACGCTGGGCACGCCTTTGGTGCCGATGATGCTGTTGATGGTAATGATCGACTGCCTGCCGGTGATCGCGTTTTGACCGCCATGAAACACCGCGACCTTGCGGCCCATCTCCCAGCGCACTTCCTCCGCCGCGTAGTGCGTCACCGCCTGCTCAAGCGAAATCCACGACTGGGGCAGCCCCTGGGCTGACAACTTCAAGACCTTCAAAACGCTCTCCTGATAACTTGTGGGACAGACCGCAGCTACGCGAAGCGAGCCAGCTCTGTCCTCAACCAATTAAATCCGAAATGCAATTGTCTCTGGCAGTGCAACCGAAACAGGCTGAATCACTGCCAAGGCACAATATACCCTCTTTCTGTGACAATTTGGCTTCCAGCGCTTGATCAATCTGCGCAGTCTGCTATTAAAAAGATAACAACCCAATGAAGGTATTTCGCGGTTTCAAGCACCCAGACATCGCCCCGGCGTGCGCGCTGACGATCGGCAACTTCGATGGCGTGCATCGGGGCCACCAGGCCATGCTGGCACTCCTCAAAGGCGAAGCGCAGCAGCGCGGCATTCCCGCTTGCGCCTTGACCTTTGAACCCCATCCACGTGATTACTTTGCCGCCGTCAGCCACCAGCCAGAGCTGGCCCCGGCGCGCATTGGCACCTTGCGCGACAAGCTCACCGAGCTGGCCCAAAGCGGCGTTGACCAAACCGTGGTCTTGCCTTTTGACGCGCGACTCGCCTCGCTGCTGCCGCAGGCGTTCATCGACGATGTACTGGTCCGTGGTTTGGGTGTCAAGTACATTCTGGTCGGTGATGATTTCCGTTTTGGGGCCAAGCGCGCCGGCGACTACACCCTGCTGGACGCTGCGGGCGTGGCGCAAGGCTTTGACGTAGCGCGAATGAACAGTTACGAAGTGCATGGGTTGAGGGTTTCGAGTTCAGCCGTGCGGGAGGCCCTGGGCCTGGGTCGCATGATTGAAGCGGCGCGTCATTTGGGGCACCCCTATCGCATCTCGGGCCACGTGGTGCACGGCCGCAAGCTCGGGCGGCAACTCGGTTTTAAAACCTTGAACCTGCGCTTCGCGCACTGGAAGCCCGCCGCCAGTGGCATCTTCGCGGTACTGGTGCATGGCCTGACGCAAGTGCCACTGGAAGGTGTTGCGAATATGGGCATCCGACCGTCTCTGGACCCACGCGATGTGAACGGCGGTCGAGTGCTGTTGGAGACCCATTGTCTGGACTGGCCTGACCACTTGGGGCCCGAGGGGGCGTACGGTAAAATCATCCGCGTAGAACTCCTCCACAAACTGCACGACGAGCTGAAGTACGACGGGCTGAGCGCCCTCACCGCAGGCATCACTCAAGATTGCCAGGACGCGCGTGCGTACTTTGCGACCCAGCGCCAACATGACCAATAAAACCGATTACCGCAGCACCCTGAATCTGCCCGATACGCCCTTTCCGATGCGCGGCGACTTGCCCAAGCGCGAGCCGGGTTGGGTCAAGCAATGGGACGAACAGGGCATTTACAAAAAGCTGCGCGCGGCCCGCTGTAGTGCGCCCAAATTTGTACTGCATGACGGCCCGCCTTATGCCAACGGCCAGATCCACATGGGTCACGCCGTCAACAAGATTCTGAAAGACATGATCGTCAAGGCGCGCCAACTCAAGGGCATGGATGCGGCGTACATCCCTGGCTGGGACTGCCACGGGCTGCCGATTGAAAACGCGATCGAGAAGAAGTTTGGCCGCAATCTGGCGCGCGATGAAATGCAGGCCAAAAGCCGTGCCTACGCGACCGAGCAGATTGACCTGCAACGCGAAGACTTCAAACGCCTGGGCGTCCTGGGCGACTGGGACCATCCCTATCGCACCATGGATTTCAAAAACGAGGCCGACGAGATTCGCGCCTTCAAGCGCGTGATTGAGCGCGGTTTTGTGTACCGGGGTTTAAAGCCGGTGTACTGGTGCTTTGATTGTGGCTCGTCACTGGCCGAGTTCGAGATTGAATACGCCGACAAAAAATCGCAGACGCTGGATGTCGGCTTTTTGTGCGCCGAACCGGCCAAGCTGGCGACTGCCTTTGGCCTGAAGACGCTGACCAGGGAGGCTTTCGCCGTCATCTGGACCACCACCGCCTGGACCATTCCGGCCAATCAAGCGCTCAACCTGAACCCCGAGCTGACCTACGCGCTGGTCGAGACTGAGCGCGGCCTGCTGCTGCTGGCCGAAACGCTGGTCGAAAAGTGCCTGGCGCGTTTCGAGCTCACCGGCAGCGTGATCGCCACGACCCTGGGCAAGAACCTCGGTGGCCTCAAATTCAAGCACCCTTTGGCCCATGTGGATGCCGGCTACGACCGATTCAGCCCGGTCTATCTGGCCGACTACGCCACGGCCGAAGACGGCACCGGCCTGGTTCACTCCGCGCCCGCCTATGGGGTCGAGGATTTCAACAGTTGCGTCTCGCACGGCATGGCCATTGACGCGATCCTGAATCCGGTGCAGGGCAATGGCGTGTATGCCAGCGAATTGCCACTGTTTGGCGGGCAGTACATCTGGAAAGCCTGCCCGGTCATCATCAACACGCTGCGTGACGCTGGTCGCCTGTTTGCCACGTCTGACATCACTCACAGTTACCCGCATTGCTGGCGTCACAAAAGCCCGGTGATTTACCGCGCGGCCGCCCAATGGTTTATCCGCATGGACGAAGGCGTTGGGGTGTTCACCAAAGACAAGGCCCCCAAGACGTTGCGCCAAACCGCGCTGGATGCCATCGAGCAAACCGCGTTTTACCCGGAGAACGGTAAAACGCGTTTGCGCGACATGATTGCCGGCCGACCCGACTGGTGCATCAGCCGCCAGCGCAGTTGGGGCGTGCCACTGCCCTTCTTCCTGCACAA
>JADGRK010000418.1 GCA_017880985.1 Rhodoferax sp.
GGGGCCCTTGAAACCAAAGCGGATCGCCACTTGACCGGCGATCATGTTGACAATCGTGGACGGTACAAAGAATGGAGAAATACGACGCGCGCCCCGATTCAGAAACTCGCTGTGCGTGTCTTCGATCATCGGCAAGCCGCCAATGCCCGAACCAATCAAACAGCCGATCCGGGTGGCGAGGTCTTCGCCCAGCGCGTCACCGGTCGGCAGACCGGCGTCAGCCACCGCCTGACTGGCCGCCGCCAGACCAAAATGAATAAAGGTATCCATCGTGCGGGCTTCTTTGGAATTGACATAAGCCCCGATTTCAAAGCCCTTGACTTCACCGGCAATTTTGCAGTTGAAGCTTGACGCGTCAAACCGGGTGATCAAATCAATACCGGATTTCCCGGCGAGCAGGTTGTCCCATGCGTCGGCCACCGTGTTGCCCACGGGACTGATGCAACCCAAACCTGTTACGACAACACGACGACGGGCCATAGGAACCTAATTACGCCTTCTTGTGCGCATTGGCGTAATCGATGGCGTTTTGCACGGTCGTGATTTTTTCGGCATCCTCATCCGGAATTTCAATGCCAAATTCATCCTCCAGAGCCATCACCAGCTCCACCGTATCCAGGGAGTCAGCGCCCAGATCGGCCACAAAGGACTTTTCGTGGGTCACTTGTGACTCTTCAACTCCAAGTTGTTCGGCAATAATTTTTTTGACGCGTGCTTCGATATCGCTCATGGGTTCCCTCAGAGGGTTGTGAATGAATCCGCGATTCTAGCCGAGCGGATCAATCGGCTTTTCCAACATCCTACATGTACATGCCGCCGTTGACGTGCAACTCTTGCCCCGTCACATAAGCCGCCTGCGGCGAAGCCAGGTAGATCACCGCATGCGCGATGTCCCCCGGCTGACCCAGGCGACCGAGCGGGATTTGGCTTGCCAATGCCTTTTTTTGATCTTCCTGCAGTCCCGCCGTCATGTCGGTTTCGATAAAACCCGGTGCCACGCAATTGACCGTGATGTTGCGCGAGCCCAGTTCGCGCGCCAGGGCGCGGGTCATGCCCGCGACACCGGCCTTGGCGGCGGCATAGTTGGCCTGGCCCGGGTTGCCGGAGGCACCCACCACCGACGTGATGCTGATGATGCGACCATAGCGCTGCTTCATCATCGGGCGCATGACGGCGCGACTCATGCGAAATACCGCTTTCAGGTCGGTGTCAAGCACGGCGTCCCACTCGTCGTCTTTCATGCGCATGGCCAGGTTGTCGCGCGTGATGCCGGCGTTGTTGACCAGGATCTGTAGACCACCCTGCTCTTTGACAATGGCGTCAATCAAGGTTTGCGCGGCCTGCGCATCATTGACGTCGAGGGTCTTGCCACTACAGCCGGGAAACGCCGCCAGAGTTTGCCCAATTTTTGCAGCGCCCTCGTCAGTGGTCGCCGTGCCAATCACTTTCAGCCCCCGATTTGCCAGCGCCAGCGCAATCGCCGCGCCAATGCCGCGCGATGCGCCGGTGACCAGGGCGACCTGTCCCTCAAATTGAATGTCACTCATGCTCAGCCCCCAAAAGTATGCTTTTTACGTCCGCCAGACTGGCCGGATCGAACAACGCCAGTCCATTGAGTTGCGGATCAATGCGCTTGACCAATCCGGCCAGCACCTTGCCGGGCCCACATTCCACAATCGAAGTGATACCGCGCGCCTTGATTGCCTGCACACACTCAACCCAGCGCACCGGCCCAAAGGCCTGCCGGTAGAGCGCATCACGAATGCGGCCAGGGTCCGCCTCCAGCGCGACATCGACGTTGTTGATCAAGGCAATTTGTGGCGGCAACAAGGTTAGCGCCGCCAGTTGTTGCTTGAGCTTTTCGGCCGCCGGCCGCATCAAACTCGAATGAAACGGTGCCGACACCGGCAACGCCAAGGCGCGCTTGGCCCCCTTGGCCTTCAACACGATGCAGGCTTTGTCAACTGCTGCCTTGCTGCCGGCAATGACCGTTTGCAGCGGGTCGTTGAAGTTGACGGCTTCGACCACTTCCCCAGCATTTTGATCGAATTCACTCGTCACCTCGGCGCAACCAGCGATCACTTTTGCAGCATCCAGGCCCAAAATGGCGGCCATCGCACCGACCCCCACCGGCACCGCGTGTTGCATTGCCTGGGCCCGAAAGCGCACCAGCGGAGTCGCCTGAGTCAACGTGAGCACACCGGCTGCCACCAAAGCCGAGTACTCGCCCAGCGAATGCCCGGCCACCGCAAAGGGCGCGACACCGGTCTCAGCCAGCCAGACGCGGTAAGCAGCCACCCCCGCCACCAGCATCACTGGCTGGGTATTGGTGGTCAGCGCCAGCGCTTCCTTGGGTCCCTCCTTGATCAGTTTGTCAAGGTCTTCGCCCAAGGCATCAGAGGCTTCCCTGAGCGCTTCTGCGACCAGAGGATGATTGCCCCAAGCGTCGAGCATGCCCACCGATTGGGAGCCTTGACCCGGAAAAACAAACGCAAAAGGTTTCATACAGTTTAACGCAACCTTTATGAAAAATAGAGCAATAGCCCTTACGCAACCTGCATAACCAGCTACAAGTTAAGTAGCACGGCACCCCAGGTAAAACCGCCACCGACGGCTTCAAGCAACAGCAGTTCACCGGGCTTGACCTTGCCACTGCGCACGGCGCTATCGAGCGCCAGCGGAATGGAAGCCGCCGAGGTATTGCCGTGTTGATCGACCGTGACGATCACTTTGTCCATCGACATCTTGA
>JADGRK010000419.1 GCA_017880985.1 Rhodoferax sp.
TTTTCGTCAGAAACAGATACCTCCATAGCCACATCTTGTCCTGGCACCAATTGATTGGTCACCGGCGGGGGTAAATCCTCTCTAGGGCCCAGAGTACTCTGACTGTTTACGGTCATGTTTGAATCCCTATCAAAAAAGCGAGGGGCCGTCAGAATCGACGTCGTGAGTTGTGTTGAGCGCATCCAGGACACTGATCTGTTGCCCCGATGTATCGAGCAAAGGCAATTGATCAAGTGATTTCAGTCCCAAGTCGTCCAGAAAATGCCGGGTGGTGGCAAAGAGTGCCGGACGTCCGACGGTTTCCCGGTGGCCAATGACTTCAATCCAGTCTCTATCTTCCAACTGTTTAAGAAGAAGTGAATTGACCGTCACGCCCCGTATGTCTTCAATGTCGCCGCGCGTGACCGGCTGTCGGTAAGCAATGATCGCCAGTGTCTCCAGCGCCGCACGACTATAGCGCGGTGGCTTTTCCGGATGCAGACGATCAAGATACTCTCTCATTTCGGGTCGACTTTGGAAACGCCAACCGGTGGCTACACAGACCAATTCGACGCCACGCTGCGCCCATTCCTGCTGTAGCTCCTGCAATATCAATTCAAGCGTGTCCGGCCCCAACTCGTCATCAAACAAAACGCCCATGGCCTGCACCGGCAATGGTTGCTGCGAACAAATCAAGGCGGTTTCTAGAATGCGCTTGGCGTGCGCCGTATTCATGGTTTTGGGATTCCGGGAAAGGCACCCTCGAGGTGCAAATCTGTACAACTCAATGGCCGCAGCAGGCAGATTGAAAAATCTGCCGCGCAGACCCCGGCTGCTGGTCGGGGTACTGGTTTTTTACACCATTAGGTTTCATTGTAGCTTAGGCCCCACTGGCTCAAAGCCTGTTTCAAATCTTTTGGCAGGACAATCTGAAAGGCCATGGGTTGCCGTGTTGCCGGATGAATAAAAGCGAGCCGGTCGGCGTGCAGCGCCTGACGCTGCATGCCCGCCGCAGCAACACCCCCGTAAAGCACATCGGCCACCAACGGATGAGCAATCGATGCCATGTGGACACGAATTTGATGAGTTCGTCCAGTGTGCAAAGTGCATCGCACCAGACACCCTTGATCGCAATTCTGGAGAAGTTCAATGTCTGTTCGAGCCAGTTTCCCCGGATTGTTATTCATGTCAACCAGCGCCATGCGCAAACGGTTGCGCGGATCGCGACCGATCGGCGCATTAATTTCACGCTTACCGGCGCCGATCCAGGGTTTGTGGGCCAAGGCCAAATAGTGACGATCGACCTCGTGCGCGGCAATCAATCGAATCAATGCATCCATCATCGCGCGCGTTCGGGCCACCACCAACAAACCACTGGTATCTTTGTCCAGTCTGTGAACGATCCCGGCACGCGGCAAGTTAACCGCCTTTGCGTCATAGGCCAGCAAGCCATTCAACAACGTGCCACTCCAGTTGCCAGGTGCCGGATGAACCACCAGACCGGCCGGCTTATTGATCACCATCAGGTGTTCATCTTCATACACGATCCCGAGTGTCATGACTTCGGGCTTGAAAGCCTGACTTTGAGGCGTTGGCCGCAATTCAATAATCCCGCAGTCCGCAGCTTTAACACGAACCGACGCCTTGCGCACCACGGCCCCGTTAATCGTGACCGCGCCAAAGTCAATCAAGTGCTGAAGATAACTGCGCGAAAATTCCGGCGCCAACTCAACCAGCGCCCGGTCCAGACGCAGCCCGTGTTGGGCGGCGCCAAAAGCCAGGTGGCGCAATTCGACGTCCGCTTCGGTATCGGCCGGGTCTTGCGGTTCTTCGGTATCGAAGTCACTCGATATAATCAAAGCGGAATCTTTCAAGAAAGTTGTCCTTCATGTTTCCAGCTAAATTATCGGTTGTCTGTGCTTGGTCGCTGACAGGTGCAGCCCTGCTGGCGGGGTGTTCGTCTACGACCGAGGACAAAACGGCCGGGTTGAGCCCCAACGCGATCTACGCCGACGCCAAGGATGAATTGAGCTCAGGCAGCTATGAAAAAGCGATCACGCTGTTTGAAAAGCTCGAGGGCCGCGCTGCCGGAACGCCGTTGGCGCAACAAGCCCAAGTGGACAAGGCGTACGCTCAGTACAAGTCCGGGGAACCGGCCCAGGCCATTGCCACCCTTGATCGTTTCATGAAGTTGCACCCGGCCAGTCCGGCGCTCGATTACGCCTTGTATTTGAAAGGCATCATCAACTTCAATGATGATTTGAGCATGTTCGCCTCAATTACCCGCCAGGATCTGGCGGAACGTGATCAAAAGGCATCGAAAGAATCTTTTGAGTCTTTCAAAGAGTTGCTGAACCGGTTCCCAGCTTCCCGCTACGCACCTGATGCCGGACTGCGCATGACCTACATCGTGAACTCACTGGCTCAGTCCGAAGTGTACGTTGCACGCTATTACTTTGACCGGGGCGCTTTTGTGGCAGCCATCAACCGGGCTCAAGTCGCCATTTCTGACTACCAGGGTGTGCCCGCCGTTGAGGAGGCCTTGTACATCATTGTCAAATCCTATGACGCACTGGGAATGACGCAGTTGCGTGATGATGCAAAACGGGTGCTTGAAAAAAACTATCCTCAGACGCTGTACCTGACCCGTGGCTTCAAAACCAACTCGGATCCATGGTGGAAGCTTTGGTAAGCGCAGCGAGCGCTTCCAGCAACTCCTCCTCTGAATTTATTTTTCGCATGGCGGGTAATGCTGCCAACAGG
>JADGRK010000420.1 GCA_017880985.1 Rhodoferax sp.
TTCTACCTCGGTCGGGCTGACGCGGTAGCCCGATGTTTTCATCATCTCATCGCGTCGGCCGATGAAATACAGAAACCCCTGTGCGTCCATGCGCACCGTGTCACCCGAAAACACCGCGTACTCGGGCAACTGCAAACCCGGTTGCCGCCCCGGCGCGTCGGCCGCCAGCAACTTATAGCGTTCGGCGGTTTTCTCGGCGTCATTCCAGTAGCCCAAGCCAACCAGGGCGCCGCGGTGCACCAACTCGCCTGGCTCCTCCGGGCTACAGGGCGAGCCGTCGTCGCGCAGCACCAGAATTTCAGCATTCGGTATTGCTTTGCCAATTGAATCAGGGCGTCGGTCCACTTCCTCCGGCGGCAGGTAGGTGGAGCGAAAAGCCTCGGTCAAGCCGTACATCAGGAATGGTTTCGCTTGCGGCGCGCGCTGCCGTAGCACATTGAGCGTTTCGCGCGGCATGCGTCCGCCGGTGTTGGCAAAGTAGCGCAGCTTGTCATTGATGGCGGCTGGCCATTCCAGTTGTGCCAACTGAATGTACAAGGGCGGTACGGCGGTCAGGCCGGTAACGCCCTCGCGCGCCATGGCCTTGAGCACATCGCGTGGCATTAGATAGTTCAGCAACACCACCCGCGCGCCGGCATGAAACGCCGTCGTGAGCTGGCTAAAGCCGGCGTCAAAAGACAAAGGCAACGCCGCCAGCAGCGTATCTTGCGCATTATTCTCAAGGTACGACGCCACGCTCTTCGCGCCCGCCACCATATTGCGGTGCGACAGCACCACGCCTTTGGGCCTGCCGGTGCTACCCGAGGTGTAAAGAATAGCCACCATGTCGGTGTCAATCACCCGATGGCCAAGCCGGGGCGGGCTGCTGAGCAAGTCGCGCCAGGGGGTCAGAGCCACCGGGCCAAGCAGCGCCGATTCCGGCGCAGCCGAATCGGCGCTTGCATCGGTCACCACCAGATGGCGCAAGTCGTGACAGTCGGCCAAGGCCGCTTGCATCAAGGCCAGACGCTCGGGCGAGGTCACCAGCACGCGCACATTGCAGTCGCGCAAAATAAAAGCCACCTGCTCGGGCTTGAGCAGAGGGTTGACCGGCACAAAAACCGCCCCGGCCGCTGGCGCGCCAAAACTGGCGATCACGGTTTCAAAACGCTTCTCCAGATAAATGGCGACCCGCTCCCCACGCGCCAGGCCCAAGCCCATCAGGCCAGCCGCAAACTGGTTGACGTTCGCGCTGAGCTCGGCGTAACGCAAATGGGAGGCGCCGCTGCTCGTCAGCGCCATTGCCTGCGGCGTGCGCTGGGCCGTCAGGGTAATCAGTTCGTGCAGCAGGGTAGATTCGGTCATAGATTAAAAGTATCTCACAGCCGGAGCAATCTTTGACCCCTAAAATGCGCTGAGTCGGGCGGCTTGCCCCAACCGGAGTCTGAATTGGACGTAACAAAAGAAGTGCTTCGTATTCTGGACGAGGTTTTGAGCCTGAATGGCCGCGCCGCGGCGTTCACACACGGCACGCCCTTGCTGGGCGCCATCCCGGAGCTCGACTCGATGGCGGTGGTGACCCTCATCACCACCCTTGAAGAACAGTTTGGCTTGGTAGTTGACGATGACGACATTGATGGCGCCACCTTTGCCACGGTCGGCTCGTTGACCGACTTTGTCAGCAGCAAACTCGCCACTTGAGGCGTGATGCCGGTGCAGCCAGAGGCCTTTTTTCTGCCCGCAGATGCGGGTAACACGGCGCGTCAGGATCAGCGGTTTTGCCTGTTCCACCCGGCTCAAGGCGACCAGCCGCGTGGCCTGGTGCTCTATATCCACCCCCTGGCCGAGGAGATGAACAAAGCCCGCCGCATGGCGGCGCTACAGTCACGTGCACTGGCGCAAGCCGGTTACGCGGTGCTGCAGATCGATCTGCTGGGGTGTGGCGATAGCTCCGGCGATTTTGGCGACGCCAGCTGGCAAAGCTGGGTCAGCGACGTGGTGCAAGGCTGCCACTGGCTGCGCAACCGCGCATACCGGATCAAGTCCGGCATGACAGAAAACTGCGACCTAAACCCATTGCCGATCTGGTTGTGGGGCCTGCGTGCGGGCTGCCTGCTGGCGGTGGAGGCCGCCAGGCAACTGGGCGAGCCCTGCAACTTTTTGTTCTGGCAGCCGCCGGCCGCCGGCAAGCCGCTGCTGCAACAATTTTTGCGCCTCAAAGTGGCGGCAGACCTGCTGGGTGGCCAGGCAAAAAGCGTGATGCAAGCCTTGCGCCAGCAGTTGACGAGTGGCTCGCCAGTAGAAATTGCGGGCTACCTGCTCGCACCCGCTCTGGCCAGTGGGCTGGAACAAGCCACGCTGGCCCCCCCCGCCAGCCAGACGCAGGCGCAGCGCGTGGAATGGTTTGAACTCTCAACCCGCCAGGACACCAGTTTGAGCCCAATCTCAACCCAAACCATCGCCCAATGGCAGCACGCAGGCTTTCAAGTTGCCAGCCACATCGTGCCCGGCCCCGCCTTCTGGCAAACCACTGAAATCGAGGACGCTCCGGCACTGCTGGCGGCCACTACGGCCGCCTTAGAGTGCGGGTCAAAGTGAGCCTTGCAGGGGAGCAAGAAAAAATGTCAACGGAATCGAGCTGTGGGTTTCCAGGTAGGGCGGGACACCCCAGTAACGCTCACCGTGCCTTCGCCGGCGTTGTAGCCGGCGGCCAGCGCTACATCGCGCTCAAAATAAGCCAGCAGCCAGTGCA
>JADGRK010000421.1 GCA_017880985.1 Rhodoferax sp.
GGTGTGGCCTCCCTGGCGTTCGCAGCGCTGGCTGGATGGCAGTACTTTGGTGGTTTCGGTGCCCAACCAGGGGCGCTTCAACTCGCACAAGCCCCGGTTCAGGCGATTCGGTCTGAGGCGGTGTTGTCGCAACCGGCGGTGGACAGCGAGCCCCGGCGCATGATCCGTGATCCGCAACTCGATGCGCTGCTGGCAGCGCACCGGCAGTTTGGCGGCACCTCGGCGTTACAGGGTCCGTCCGGTTTCCTGCGCAATGCCACGTTTGAAGGATCCGCTCCTTGAAGGCGATGACGGGCCTCGCAAGGCTGCGGCGTTGCGCTGGCGTTGTGCTGCTGTGCATGAGTGCGCTTGGCTACGCCCAAACCCCAGCGCCCGCGCAGGCGGCAGTGGCGGCGGATCCGGTCGGGCAGCGCAGCGTCAGTGACTGGCTGCTGCGGATGCATGAGGCATCGCGTCAACGTGCGTATGTGGGCACTTTTGTGGTCTCGACCGGGCGCGTCATGTCAAGTGCCCGCATTTGGCATGTATGTGACGGTGTGCAGCAAATGGAGCGCGTCGAGTCCCTGACGGGCGCACCCCGCTCCACGTTCCGGCACAACGATCAGGTGACGACGTTCTTACCGCAGAGTCGGCTGGTGGTCGTTGAAAAACGCGAGTCGCTGGGGCTGTTCCCGAATTTGCTTAAATCAAAAGACGCTTCGATTGCGCAGTATTACCGCGCGCGGGCGGCTGGCAGCGAGCGGGTGGCCGGCTATGAGGCCGATGTGACGGCGTTGCAGCCGACTGACGGTTGGCGTTTTGGCTATCGGGTCTGGACCGAGAAAAAAACCGGGCTGGTGGTCAAGGTGCAGACCCTCGACGGCGCTGGACAAGTGCTGGAACAGGCGGCTTTCTCTGAACTACAGCTCGACGCGCCAGTCAGCATGGCCAAGCTCAGTCGGATGATGGGCCATACGCAGGGCTACCGGATTGAGCGGCCGGGCCTGGAAGAAACGAGCGCCGATGCGCAGGGTTGGGTTGTCAAGAATGGCGTGCCTGGTTTTGAGCCGATGAGCTGCTATCGGCGGATGGTGGACCGTGCCAACGCTGGCGTGCCCACCAACACGCTGCAATTGATTTTCTCTGACGGACTGGCGTCGGTCTCGCTCTTTGTCGAGCCGTTTGACGCACAGCGCCACGCTCAGCCCGGCAGTTTGGCCGTCGGTGCCACCCACGTGCTGACACAGCACAGCGGGAACTGGTGGCTGTCGGCGGTCGGCGAAGTGCCACAACAAACGCTGGCAGCCTTTGCAAAAGGGCTTGAACGCAGGCCATGAAGCCCAAATATCTCCTCAACCAATTAACCATTTGTTTTTCAAAGGACTGTCAATGATGATTCGAATCGATTGGAAGAAGTTGAATGCCACGGTGTTGGCAGGTGCATTGGCGCTGACCGCGTCGGTGGCGTTGCTGCCGGCTGCACCCGCAATGGCCCAAGTGCGTACTTTGCCTGACTTTACCGATCTGGTCGAGCAGGTGGGACCCTCGGTGGTCAATATCCGCACGCTTGAAAAAGTTGCCGCAAAAATGGATTCGGATGCAGTTGACGAGCAGATGCTGGAGTTTTTCCGACGCTTCGGGCTTCCGATACCGAATCTTCCCAACTCGCCCAACAGTCCGCACAAGGTCCCGCGTCAGAATCACCCGCAGTTGCCAGATGAACAGCAGCCGCACGGCCTTGCTTCGGGCTTCATTCTCTCCACAGACGGCCTGATCATGACCAATGCTCACGTGGTTGACGGCGCTGACGAAGTGATGGTGACACTGACCGATAAACGCGAGTTCAAGGCCAAAATCATCGGTGCTGACAAGCGCAGCGATATTGCGCTGGTCAAGATCGAAGCGACTGGCCTGCCAGCGGTCAAGGTCGGCGATGTCAGTCGGCTCAAAGTCGGTGAATGGGTGATGGCGATTGGCTCGCCGTTTGGTCTGGACAACACGGTGACGGCCGGCATCGTGAGTGCCAAGCAGCGTGATACCGGGGACTACCTGCCTTTGATCCAGACCGACGTGGCGATCAACCCCGGCAATTCGGGTGGCCCGTTGATCAATATGCGCGGTGAAGTGGTCGGCATCAACAGCCAGATTTACTCCCGTTCGGGTGGCTCGATGGGGATTTCGTTTGCCATCCCGATGGATGAGGCGGTTCGAGTCAGCCAACAGTTGCGTCTGTCAGGCCGGGTCTCGCGCGGGCGCATCGGCGTGCAGATTGATCAAGTCACCAAAGAGGTGGCTGAGTCGATCGGCTTGGGCAAACCTCAAGGTGCCCTGGTGCGTGGTGTTGAAGCCGGCGCGCCGGCCGATAAAGCAGGTGTTGAAGCGGGTGACATCATCACCCGGTTTGAAGGCAAGGTGGTTGAAAAGTCCAGTGATTTGCCACGCATGGTAGGTAGCACCAAACCGGGTACGCGCAGCAGTCTGACCGTGTTTCGTCGCGGCAGCAGCAAGGAATTGAGCGTGACCATTGCCGAGATCGAAGCCGATAAACCGGTTAAAAAAGCCGCTGTCAAGGAAGAAAAACCAAAGGCCTCTTCTGCTGGACAGGCGCTTGGTTTGGCGGTCAGCGAGTTGAGCGATGCGCAAAAGAAAGAACTCAAAATCAAGGGCGGCGTGAAAGTTGAGGCTGCTGTGGATGCAGCGGCGCGCGCCGGTGTCCGCGAGGGTGATGTGATTGTGTCGGTCGCCAATG
>JADGRK010000067.1 GCA_017880985.1 Rhodoferax sp.
TCGGAGAGGGCGGAGGCCATAAGGGTATTCCGATTGGCGGAACCAAAGTTGGGGGCCAACAGCGATTGGCCAGTTGCAAAACGCTAAACTGTAGCCATGATTTTAGCCAGTGCTTCCCCCTTGAGTCTGACTTTGGCGCTCAGCGCTGCCATAGCCTACGCCGTGCCAGCCTTCGGCGCAGCGCGCCTGAGTACCTGGGTGCCACGTGCGGCGGTGCGATTGGCGTGGGTGTTGCATGGTGCTTTGCTAGCCTGGAGTCTGTTTGGCGAGGCACCCCGCTTTGGCTTTGCGTCTGCCTTGTCGGTAACGGTCTGGCTGGTCGCCGCGGTGTACGCCGTTGAGGGTAATCTTTATCCGCAGTTGCAAACTCGCTGGACCCTTTCTGCGGTGGGGGCCATTGTGGTGCTGCTGACACTTTTATTTCCGGGAAGTCTCTTGAATGCCGATGCCTCCCCCTGGCTGCCGTTACACTGGGCTTTGGGGTTCGCCTCCTACGGATTGTTTGGCGCTGCCGTGGTGCATGCGTGGTTTATGACCCGGACTGAAGAGCGTATCCGCCTGGCCGCTGATTCCCATATGGGTATGCCGCTTCTGACCCTGGAGCGACTGACCTTTCGGTTTGTGGCGGTCGGCTTTGGTTTGTTGTCTGCCACTCTGTTATTGGGCATATTCTTTGGTGTTCAACTCTACGGCTCAGCGACTGCACTCAAGTGGGATCACAAGACCGCGTTTTCGGTTTTGTCATGGGTCACGTTTGCCGTGCTGTTGGTCGGGCGTGCCCGCTTTGGATGGCGCGGCCGGCAGGCGGTACGAGTGCTGTACATTGGCGCCGGGTTACTGCTGCTGGCTTATGTGGGTTCCCGCTTTGTCATGGAGGTCGTCCTTGGACGCTCGCTATGAAGTTTTTTCTGATTCTTGTGGTCGTGCTGGCTGGTATTTGGCTCTGGCGTTCCAATCGCCAGGCCGACCCAAAACTCAGGCAGCAAAACACCAAAGCTGCAGCGCCACCACTGGACATGGTGCGCTGCGCACTGTGTGAGGTGCATGTACCTTCAGTTGATGCGGTTGCAGGCGAAAAGGGAGTCTACTGTTGCATCGATCATCTCCATCGCGCGGAGTCTTGAATGAATCCGTTGCCAGACCTCCAAACCTGGTTCGGACCCGCATCACCTGGCCCCGGCGTTGAAACGGTAGACAAACCGCAGGAATTCGAGCGTTTGTGGCGCGGTTTCATCAACGCGCGCCTGGCGCTCGGATTGGTACTTGTGTTGCTGCAAGGCACCATCTACGTCCTGGGGGCCTCCGCAGACCCGACCCTGATGCTGATTTGTGCGGCTTACTTTGCGGCCGCGTTGGCCGTGCGTTTGATGGCCAGTCCGCGGCCACTGGGCAAGACCTTTGACTCGCAATGGATCAGCATTATTGGTGTTGATATTCTGGCTTTCACCGCTTTGCAGGTGAGCCAGAGCAGCAGCATCAATTACGCACCGTTGTTCGCCCTGCCGGTGTTGATGGCATCGGTGCTGGGCTCGCTTTTGCTGGCGATGGGTGTCGCGGCGGGTGTGACCCTATTGCTGTTCTTCCACGCCATGTGGCTGTCGCTCCAGGTGCCGGGCGACACGGTGGCTCATTTTTTGCAGGCCGCCCTGACCGGTGCCGGTTGTTTCGTTATGGCATTTGTGGCGCATGAGATTGCCACCCGGCTTGCTAATGTGGAGCTTCGGGCACAGCGCAGCCAGCTTGCTGCGCGGGTGCAAAGTCAGGTCAACGAACTGGTGATTGAGTCCATGAGCGACGGAATTCTGGTGCTGGACCCGCGCGGCGTGGTGTGGGCGGCCAATCCGGCGGCGCGCAGGCTAATGGGGCCTGAGCGCTTTGTTCGGGATAGTACATTTGATCTTGCGTCCCGCAGTGGCTGGCAAGGCCTGGTTGATTTGATGAAGCTGAGCTTTTCGAGCAATCTGCCCCAACAGGCGGATATCCACTTGCATCATGCCGGACAGGGTCCGAGGCGCGTGCGGGTACAAACCCAATTGACCGCCACTCAATATGAAAGTGCCGATCGTCTGTGTGTCATGTTTCTTCAGGATCAACGTGAGATTGAAGCGCAGATGAGAACCGAAAAACTGGCCAGCATGGGTCGCATGTCTGCTGCTGTAGCCCACGAAATTCGCAACCCGCTGGCAGCCATTGCGCAGGCCAATGCCTTGCTTGATGAAGACATGTCTGAGCCCAGGCATAAGCAACTCACTCAAATGGTGCAGCAAAATGCCAGACGACTGGAAAAGATTGTGGAGGAAGTCCTCAATATCTCGCGGCTGCAGCAGCATGACGATACCAATGCTTCAAGGATGTTGATTTTGAATGAAGCAGTGGCGAAAGTTTGTCGTGACTGGCAGGACCAGACAGGAAGCCAACACTTGCTGGCAGTCAATGTCCCACCCGACCGGATTGAAGTGAGGTTTGAAACCGAGCATCTGCGTCGGATCCTGGTTAACTTGCTTGACAATGCCAGTCGTTTCGCCAGTCAGCAGCCAGAGGCGATTCAAGTGACTGTCGGGATGGGCGCTGGGCAGGGTACTCTGAGTGTCTGGAGTGATGGTCAACCCATGGAGCAATCAGTAGAGCGGCATCTGTTTGAGCCATTTTTTTCTTCCGAGAGTCGCTCCACCGGATTGGGACTCTATATCTGTCGGGAATTGTGCGAGGGGCATGGTGCATCCATTGCCTACAGCCGGACTCAACGCAGCAGAAGCGGCACTTCGGTTGAAGGCAACGAATTCCTCATCACGCTGCGCAGCAAATCGGTATCGAGCAGCGACGCAACGGCCATTACCAATTGATCGAGAAAACCATGGCTTCAAACTTACCGCTGAGCGCTGCACAGGTGCTGGTTGTCGATGACGAGCCCGATTTGAGAACACTGTATGAGTTGACTCTGCTACGCGAAGGCTATCGAGTTGAAACTGCCGAGAGCCTGCCCCAAGCGCTGGCGCAGATTCGCGAACGCCGTTTTGATGTGGTGATTACCGACATGCGCCTGCCCGACGGACTGGGCATGGACCTGATCCGGCAAATCAGGGCGCAGCAACGTCCTGAACGCTGCGTTGTTATAACAGCCCACGGTTCAGCGGAAAACGCTGTGGAGTCGCTCAAGGCAGGTGCGTTTGATTATTTGACCAAGCCGGTGGACCTGAAACAGTTTCGGGCCGTCATCGCGTCGGCCGTGCAGGAGCCGACACCCCGCGCCACCAGGAATGGCCACGCTGCATCTTCATCCGCTGGCTGGAACGACGCGGCCATGCGCGTCGGACATGGCGAGGCCGCGCTACAGCGGTTGGTGGGTGAGTCGAACAGTATGCGTGGAGTAAAGGAACGTATCCTCAAGGTGGCGCGGAGCATGGCTCCCGTTTTGGTGCGGGGAGAGTCTGGCACCGGCAAGGAATTGGTGGCACGCGCCATCCATGCCAACAGCCACCGCGCCGCTTCAGCGTTGATTGCAGTCAACTGTAGTGCCATTCCAGAAAATCTGCTTGAGGCTGAATTCTTCGGCGCCAGAAAGGGCGCTTATACCGGTTCAACCCAGGACCGCGATGGTTTTTTCCAGGCGGCCAGCGGCGGAACCCTGCTGCTTGACGAGATCGGTGACTTGCCACTGACCATGCAATCCAAGCTGTTGCGGGCCATTCAGGAGCGCCGTGTTCGTCCCATTGGCTCGCCTCAGGAAGAGCCAGTCGATGTTCGGATCATCAGCGCGACTCATAAGGATCTTGCGGCTGAGGTGCAGGCCGGTCGCTTCCGGCAGGATCTGTATTACCGTTTGAATGTGATCGAAATTGTGATCCCGCCATTGCGGGAGCGGTGTGAGGACTTGGCCGCGCTGTGCGAGGTCTTGCTCTGCCGGATTGGCATTGAATCAGGAATGCCGGTGCCGACTCTACCGCCTTCAGTGATTGAACAGCTCGCGCGTGAGCCACTGCCGGGCAACGTAAGGGAGTTGGAAAATATGTTGCAGCGTGCGGTGGCCCTGAGCGATGAAGATCACCTTCAGATTGAATCTTCCATTTATCAATCGGGCAGCGAGGAAACTTCTGTCGGCGGCACAGACCCGGTGCCACTGGATGACGATCAGATCGCTCTCCCCAGTGACTTGCAAGGCCATCTTGACGGCCAGGAGCGCAATATATTGATTCAGGCGCTGCGTGAGACCGGCTTCAATCGCACAGCGGCAGCAGCCCGACTGGGTTTGAGCCTGCGTCAAATGCGCTATCGCATTGCAAGACTCCGTATTGATACCCCGCACAACACCGAGTCACCCGATGAATCCGCCTGAACCGGCGAAAAATAAAGCGCTGTGGCTTGATGGTTGGTATCAATTTGCCCGTCGGCTTTCTTCGCCAAATTTTGGCCCACGCCCAATCGAGGCCGAAGTCGATCTGATCGTGCTGCACTCCATCAGTCTTCCACCAGGCCAGTACGGGGGTGACGAAGTGCAGCGCTTATTCACCAACCGACTGGATTGGAACGCGCACCCCTATTTCAAAAGCATCCGGTGTCTCGAGGTGTCGGCTCACTTTTACATCCGTCGTGACGGTGATCTCTGGCAGTTCGTCAGCGCAAATGACCGAGCTTGGCACGCCGGCGTGTCAAGTTACCGTGGCCGTGCCAACTGTAATGATCACTCGATTGGAATCGAACTGGAAGGGATCGAAGATGACCGTTTTGAAGACGGCCAGTATGAAACGCTGACCGGCCTGTGTGCAGCCATCCTGCAGCGCTATCCGATTGCTGATGTTGCTGGTCATGAACATATCGCCCCGGGGCGCAAAACTGACCCGGGAAGCGGCTTCGATTGGGCGCGCCTACAACAAAGTGTGGCTCTGGCAGCTCAGTGTTTTCCCGATATCGGGTTGGTAAATGACGCTTGTTGACTTGGATTTTCAACCAGCTTTTCAAGAATCGTCAGGAATTTCTTTGTCTGGCGAGATACACTACCAGTAGCGCTTGTAATAACTCAAGACCCCATATATAGTGTGTCCTGTTCATAGAGACGGACCCCTCTGGCAGCGGTTCAATCGTTGTTCCGAGAGTTGACGAATCCAAAAAATCGACAGCCACAGACGAGAAAATAGATGCAAATTGTTTTGAATACTCCCCCCACGCCACAAACAGGTGTTCTTGAGCAGCACGTTGTCAATGGTGATTCCGGTTGCGTAGCCAATTCACTTGGCCACTATCAGATCATTCGCCGCAATGGCGCAGTGGTGCCGTTCGAGCCCAACAAAATTGCGGTCGCCATGATGAAGGCTTTTCTGGCAGTGCACGGTACGCAGGGAGCCGCATCTGCAAGTGTCCGGGAGTTGGTTGACGGTTTGACGCAGGCTGTGATACGTGCCCTGATGCGCTCGCGCCCCTCGGGCGGCACGTTTCACATCGAGGATGTCCAGGACCAGGTTGAACTGGGTCTCATGCGCGGCGGTCATCATGAAATTGCCCGGGCCTATGTCCTGTATCGGGAAAAACGCAGCCAGGAGCGCGCTAAAAAAGTAACTCGGACGGTGCCCCCAGCGCCCTTGTTGCAGGTGCTCGACAATGGCGAACGCATCGTACTTGATCTGAAGCGATTGAATGGCATTATTGAGTCTGCCTGCGCCGGACTGGGAGCGGATGTCAAGCCTGAGCCGATTCTGGCTGAGACCATGCGCAACCTGTACGACGGCGTGCCCATGAACGAGGTCTACAAGGCTTCCGTGCTGGCAGCACGCACGCTGATCGAGAAGGACCCTGATTACACTTATGCCACCGCACGCCTTCTCTTCCACACCATGGCCAATGAGGTGCTGGGAAGAGACGTGGTGCAGGCCGACATGGCTCAGGCTTATGTCGATTATTTTCCCCAATTCATCCGCAGAGGTGTCGATACCGATTTGCTTGATGAAAGGCTGGCTCAGTTTGATCTGAAGCGGCTGGCAGCCGCGCTCAAAGCGGAAAGAGACCTGAAGTTTGACTACCTTGGACTGCAAACCCTTTATGACCGCTATTTTCTGCACGTGGGCAAAGCACGAATTGAACTACCACAGGCTTTCTTCATGCGTGTCGCCATGGGGCTGTCACTCAATGAAATAGACCGTGAGGCGCGTGCCATTGAGTTTTATGAGGTGCTGTCTTCGTTCGACTTCATGTCCAGCACGCCAACGCTGTTCAATAGTGGCACTTTGCGCTCACAACTTTCTAGTTGCTACCTGACCACAGTGCCCGATGATCTGGACGGTATTTATGAGTCCATCAAAGAGAATGCGCTGCTGTCCAAGTTTGCCGGTGGGTTGGGCAACGACTGGACGAGAGTACGGGCGTTAGGTGCCCATATCAAGGGTACCAATGGCGAGTCGCAAGGCGTGGTGCCATTTCTGAAAGTTGTGAACGACACGGCAGTCGCCGTCAATCAGGGCGGTAAGCGTAAAGGGGCAGTGTGCACCTACCTGGAGACTTGGCACCTCGACATCGAAGAATTCCTGGAATTGCGCAAGAACACCGGGGATGATCGTCGTCGCACCCATGACATGAATACCGCCAACTGGATTCCCGACTTGTTCATGCGCCGCGTCATGGAGAATGGCCAATGGACTTTGTTCTCGCCCAACCACGTGCCCGACCTGCACGACAAATTTGGCGCGGATTTTGAAAAGACTTATGTGGCTTATGAAGAAAAAGCCGCGCGGGGTGAAATCAACCCGGTCCGGATTTTGGCCGCCGCTGATCTGTGGCGAAAAATGCTCACCATGCTGTTTGAAACCGGCCACCCCTGGATCGCTTTCAAGGACGCCTGCAACATCCGCTCACCGCAACAACATGTTGGCGTGGTTCACTCCAGCAATCTTTGCACCGAAATCACGCTCAACACCAGCGACACTGAAACGGCAGTGTGCAATCTTGGCTCGATCAACTTGCTGCGGCATCTGAAGGACGGTTCCCCAGACGCCGCTGGTGGCACCAAAGTTATTGATCGTGCCAAGCTGCAAAAGACCATCACGACCGCGATGCGCATGCTCGACAACGTGATCGATATCAACTATTACGCCGTGAAGAAGGCGCGCGACGCTAATCTGCGGCACCGCCCCGTTGGCCTGGGTGTGATGGGTTTCCAGGACAGTCTGTACGAACTGCGCATCCCTTACGCCAGCGACGCGGCGGTGGCGTTTGCCGATACGTCGATGGAGGCCATTTGTTATTACGCTTATTGGGCATCGACCGAGCTGTCCCGCGAACGTGGTGAATATTCCAGCTTTAAGGGCTCGCTCTGGGACCAGGGTATTTTGCCCATTGACACACTCGACATGCTGGCGCGCGAGCGCGGCGGCTACTTGGAAGTGGATCGTTCGGCCACCTTGGACTGGGAAGCACTGCGAAAGAAGATCGCCAAGGATGGCATGCGCAACTCCAATTGCATAGCCATTGCACCTACCGCCACTATCTCCAACATCATCGGGGTGGATGCCTCGATTGAACCCTGCTTTGGCAACCTTTCCGTCAAGTCCAACCTTTCGGGTGAATTCACGATTGTGAATAGTTATCTGGTGCAGGACCTCAAGCGTTTGGGACTTTGGGACGATGTCATGGTGATGGACCTCAAACACTTTGATGGTTCCTTGAATCCAATTGATCGGGTGCCGACTGACATCAAGGCTTTGTATGCCACTGCCTTTGAGGTTGATACGCGCTGGCTGGTGGAAGCCGCAGCGCGCCGCCAGAAGTGGATCGATCAGGGTCAATCTCTTAATATTTACATGGCGGGCGCTTCTGGAAAAAAGCTCGATGAGACTTACAAGCTGGCGTGGATCCGGGGATTGAAGACGACCTACTACTTGCGCACCTTGTCGGCCACCCACGTCGAGAAATCGACGGTGACTGCCGGGCGAATGAATGCAGTGTCATCCGGCAATGATTCTCACAATCGCAGCGTCGGCATGAGTGCACTGGATGCCGCGGTCATTGCGGCAAAACTTCAGATGGCATCCGGTCCTGCAACCGACATCAGGTTTTGTGGTGTTGATGACCCGACCTGTGAATCGTGCCAGTAAGGTTTGAATGGCTGTGGGTTCGCTGCAATTGGTTCCGAATAGATGCTGCTGCACAACACTCAACGACACAAATTTGAAGTGATTCAAAGGAATACTTTTCATTTCATTTCGTTGCTCTCATAATTCACCCATCGGAAATATTTATGTTGAACTGGGACGAAGAAATCAAGCCCGCATCGCAATCGATTCATGCACGCGACTCATCTGGCAGTCGCTCATCGGTGTCTTCGTCATCTGTTGCGGTTTCAGTCCGGCCGAGTCGAATCAATGCCGCTGATAAACGTATCATCAACGGCAAGACAGACGTCAATCAACTGGTGCCCTTCAAATACAAATGGGCTTGGGAAAAGTATCTCTCAAGTTGTGCTAACCACTGGATGCCGCAAGAAGTGAACATGACGCGCGACATTGCCTTGTGGAAGGATCCCAACGGGCTTACCGAAGACGAGCGTCGCATCATTAAACGCAATTTGGGCTTTTTCGTCACGGCAGACTCACTCGCGGCCAACAATATTGTGCTGGGGACCTATCGCCACATCACGGCACCCGAATGTCGGCAATTCTTATTGCGTCAGGCTTTTGAAGAAGCCATTCATACCCACGCTTACCAATACATAGTCGAGTCATTGGGCCTCGATGAGAGCGAAATCTTCAACGCTTATAACGAAATCACATCGATTCGCGACAAAGATGAGTTCTTGATTCCCTTCATTGATGCCATCATGAACCCCGAATTCAAGACCGGAACGCCAGAGACGGATCAGACTCTGTTGAAGTCGCTGATTGTTTTTGCCTGTCTGATGGAAGGCTTGTTTTTCTATGTCGGTTTTACGCAAATTCTGGCCTTGGGGCGTCAAAACAAGATGACTGGCGCTGCTGAACAATACCAATATATCCTGCGCGACGAATCCATGCACTGCAACTTTGGCATTGATTTGATCAATCAACTAAAGCTTGAGAACCCGCAGTTGTGGACCGCAGAATTCAAGTCGGAGATCAAGGTACTGTTTGAAAAAGCGGTAGAGCTTGAATACAAATATGCAGAGGACACCATGCCGCGTGGCGTGCTGGGCATGAATGCGTCCATGTTCAAAGGCTACTTGCGTTATATCGCCAACCGACGAGCGACGCAGATTGGTCTTGAAACGCTTTTCCTCAACGAAGAAAATCCGTTCCCGTGGATGAGCGAAATGATTGACCTGAAGAAAGAGCGAAACTTCTTCGAGACTCGCGTCATTGAGTATCAATCGGGGGGAGCCCTGTCCTGGGATTGATTAAAAAATGACATCAAAAATTTCACAAACTGTTGATTGTCCGAGAGAGGACAAAGACATTTTGTGCACCCGAGTTCATGACGCTGGGCTTGCGCCCAACATCATGAATCGCTTCATGCATTCCAACTCGCGTGAAGTGCTCTTTGTAAATTGATCAAGGAGAAAATTCAATGGCAACTGCAAAAAAACCGGTCGCAAAAAAGACCGCTCCCGTGAAGAAAGCTGCACCAGCTAAAAAAGTAGCCGCTAAAAAAGCGCCTGCCAAAAAAGCCGCACCAGCCAAGAAAGTAGCTGCGAAAAAAGTAGCCGCCAAGAAGGCCGCTCCAGCCAAAAAGACAGCCGCTAAAAAAGCGCCTGCCAAAAAAGCTGTAGCAGCAAAGAAACCAGCGGCAAAAAAGGCACCTGCCAAAAAAGCAACTGCTAAAAAAGCTGTAGTCGCGAAGAAACCGGCAGCCAAAAAGCCAGCCGTCAAGAAAGCAGCCAAAAAGCCGGCCGCAAAGAAAGCCGCGAA
>JADGRK010000068.1 GCA_017880985.1 Rhodoferax sp.
ACAGCAACACATGCCGGTTCATCGGTTGCGAGCCGGTTGGGGTTGGCGTAATGGCAGGGATCGGCTCATTTTTCAGGTGTCAAAGCGACACGCTTGCCTGGCGCTGGGCGTGGGCTTTGGTGGGCCGCGAAGTATAGGCGAACTGGCTGGCGTCTGGCGCCGGGCGCGATGCCATTGGTCGCACCCAAACGCAGTTCTTCGCATCAGCCGGCAATTCGTCTCAATGCCCGTGCAATGCCTGCCTGGCATCGCTAAATTCCCGTCAACAGGCCATGTCGGCCTGCTTTTTCGGAGCCCCAAAATGTCATTTGCACTGCAAAATTCGCACAAAGTTGTTTCATTGTTCGCCGCGGTAGCCGTGACGCTCGCTCTCCATGGTTCGTTGCTGGCCGGTTTTAGTCATCCGGCGGATCAATCGCCGACACCGGTGCTTGCCAATTGCGGCGCCGTCACGCTGCCCACGGTGACTGTGGCTGGTGGGCGTGGATAGCCGCGCGCCCTTGTGGCGATAGCACAGCGTCATGGCCCTGGTCCAGGCCGGGACGCTCGGCTTCCTCTAAGATCGGCGCTTTCTCGCATTCTTATTGGAGAGTTGTCTATGCGCCTTTTGTTCAAGTTATTTGCTTCGGCTCTGGCCATCAGCCTGGTTGCGCTTAACCCGGCGTCAACCTTGGCCCAGCCCTTGCCCGCCGGCATGAGCCGCGTGACTTCGGTCGAGGGGGTTGACGAGTACAAGTTGGCCAATGGTTTGCAAGTGCTTTTGATTAAGGATGACAGCAAGCCCACCACCACGGTCAACGTCACCTACCGCGTCGGCAGCAAAAACGAGAACTATGGCGAAACCGGCATGGCGCATTTGCTGGAACATTTGATGTTCAAAGGCTCACCCAAGCACAAAGAGGTCTGGTCCGAGTTCACCAAACGCGGCTTGCGCGCCAATGGCAGCACCTGGCTCGACCGCACCAATTATTTCGCCAGTTTCTCCGCCAACGAGGAAAACCTGCAGTGGTATCTGGGCTGGCAGGCCGATGCCATGGTCAACAGCTTTATCGCCCGCAAAGACCTGGATACGGAGATGACGGTGGTGCGCAACGAGATGGAGCGTGGTGAAAACGACGCCAGCAACATTCTTATGGAGCGCGTGCTGAGCGCGGCTTACCAATGGCATAACTACGGCAAGAGCACGATTGGCGCGCGCGCTGATGTGGAAGGCGTCAACATCAAACGGCTGCAGGATTTCTACCACACTTACTACCGTCCGGGCAATGCGACCTTGATCGTGACCGGCAAGTTTGACCCGGCCAAAGTCCGCCAGTGGATTGCCAAGTATTTTGGCCCGCTCAAGAATCCCAAGACGGCACTGCCGCCGCTCTACACGCTGGACCCGGCGCAAGACGGCGAGAAGAGCGTCACGGTGCGCCGTGTGGGTGGCACGCCCACTTTGTACGCCCTGTACCACGTGCCAGCCGGTGCCAGCCCGGATTACGCGGCCATTTCGGCCTTGAACCTGATCCTGGGCGACACGCCATCGGGTCGGCTGCATACCCGCATTGTGGAGAAGCAGTTGGCGGCCGAAGCCTTTAGTTTTTCGCAGGGTTTGCAAGACCCGGGTTTTACCTTGATGGGCCTCACCCTGGCGCCTGGACAAGACATGGACAAGGCACGCCAGGCCATGCTCGACGTGATCGAGTCGCTCTCCAGCGAGCCGGTCACGCAGGCCGAGCTGGATCGCGCCAAGCTCAAATATCTCACTGGTTGGGACTTGCGGTTTACCAATCCTGAGCAAATTGGCGTCGCATTGTCGGAGTCGATTGCGATGGGCGACTGGCGTCTGTTCTTTTTGAACCGCGACAAGGTGCGCGGCCTGACGCTGGCCGATGTGAACCGTGTCGCGACGAGTTACTTACTGCGTGACAACCGAACGCTGGGTACGTTCCTCCCGACCGAGAAGCCGGTGCGTGCGCCGGCGCCAGCGACAGTGGAGGTGGCGGCGCTGGTCAAAGGCTACAAGGGTGAAGCGGTGGCAGCACAAACCGAAGTCTTTGATGCCTCTCCCGCCAATATCGACAAACGCACCGTCAGCAGTGTGCTGGCCAATGGCATGCAGCTTAGTGTGCTGGCCAAGGGTGCGCGCGGCAAGTTGGTCAACGGCAGCATTCGTTTGCATTTTGGCGATGAGAAAAGCTTGTTTGATCAGGAAAGCATTGGCGCAGCCACCGCCGCCATGCTCAACAAAGGTACCAGCAGCCTGAGTCGCCAGCAGATTCAGGACCAGTTTGATCAGCTCAAGGCGCAAGTGCACTTTGGTGGCGGCGCCACCGGCACCAGCGTCGGGATCAAGACCACACGCGACAACTTGCCCGCCGTGATTGCGCTGGTGGCCGACGTGCTGCGCAACGCCAGCTTTCCGGCCACGGCGCTCGAAGAGTACAAGCGCCAGCAACTCAGTGCCATTGAAGAGCAGCGCAAAGACCCCGAGGCGATTGTGCAGACCGAACTTGGCCGCTATGGCAACCCCTATCCCAAAGGCGATGTGCGATACGCCGCCACCTTTGACGAAATGGTCGAGAACACCAAGAGCTTGGCAGTAGAGCAACTACAGGCCTTTCACCGCAAGTTCTACGGCGCCCAGTTTGGGCAGGCGGCCTTTGTCGGCGACCTGGATCCGGTTCAGACCAAAGCGGCACTAAGCAGCGCGTTTGAAGGCTGGAACTCGGCATCGAGCTACACGCGCGTACCCAACCCGTTCATTGCCATCAAACCTGATCGTTTTGTATTCAAGACGCCCGACAAGCAAAACGCCTTCATGCAGGTCGAGCAGGCCGTTCGCCTGAGCGACAACGACCCGGACTACCCACTGCTGACGCTGGCCAATTTCATGCTCGGACAAGGCGGCAGCTCGCGTCTGTGGGTTCGGATTCGGGAAAAAGGCGGCCTGAGCTACGACGTGCGCAGCGCTGTGAGCTGGAACAACTATGAGCAAAACAGCGGCTGGACCGCCAGCGCCATCTTTGCGCCCCAAAACCGGGGCCAGGTCGAGACGGCGTTCAAGGAGGAACTGGCGCGCATGCTCAAAGACAGCTTTACCGAGAAAGAGCTGAGTGATGCAAAACAGAGTCTGCTCAATTTTCGGCGTCTGTCGCGCGCGCAAGACGCCAATCTGGCGGGCACCTTGGCCTCGAACCTGAAGCTCAATCGCACCTTTGCGATCGCGCAGAAAGTCGATGACGCCATCGCTGCCGCCACGCTGGTGCAAATCAACGCCGCGGCACGCAGACACTTGCAGCCGGCGTCTTTTGTGTTCGGTTTTGGTGGGGATTTCAAGGATTAGGAAACCCCAGGCAAGTCGCAATACGGTTCATTGAGTTGTCATTGCGGGCACCGACCCGCAATCCATGCAGGACCCGACTGACGGTCTGGCTTGGCCGGCAGTTGTGCAGCGGAAGCGGGTATTGGTAATAGTCAGCTTAGGCGTCACGTGAAAATAACTTGATCAATTTGTCTTTCGCGGCGGCAGAAGTGTGTAGTTCCATTCGCCATGAAACTCGGCCAACTTGAGATTGAGTCCGCTGAGTTCGGCGTCGGTAATCTTCAGGCCGATCGGATAGATGCCTCGATCCAGTTCGGCGCGGATCTTCAGTCCTGCTTGTGTCGTCGTGTTCGCGATCAAATTGATGATGACGTCGTGACTCACCAATGGTCGGCCACGCCAATTCTGGGTGATGTGGCAGAACATGCGATGCTCGATCTTGTTCCACTTGCTGGTGCCCGGTGGGAAGTGGCACACATGGATGGGCATCTCCAGCCGCACAGCCAATTCTTGCAGTGCCACCTTCCACAAGCGGCACCGGCTGCCGTTGCTGCCACCCCCGTCGGCCGTGATCAATAGCTCCTTGGCATCTGGGTATCGCTTGGCACCCATCTTCTTCCACCAGCGGCCGATGGCTTGCACCGCGAACTGCGCCGTGTCGTGATCGATGCCCACGCTCACCCAGCCCTCGTTCTTGCTCAGATCGAACACTCCGTAGGGAATGACTTTGCCCAGTTGTGGATCCGGGAAGTCGTGCACGTCCACTTCTTCGGGCTCGCCCTTGGGCTGCCACTCGCGCCCGCCGTTCTTGAACTGACCTATGAGTTCCTTCTTCTTTGTGTCCACCGATATCACCGGTTGACCGCGCTGCTGAAGCCGCTTGACCATCATGTTGATGTGCTCGAACTGAGCGTTGCGATCCGGATGCATTGCTCCTTCCTTGGTCTTGCGGTTGCTCTGCAGGCTATAGCCCTGCGCTCTGAGCAGCGCGCCGACTGTCCAAGGCCCGATGGGATGCGCATGCTGCGTCAATTCCTCTGCCAGGCGAGCGGTGCTCTTGCAGGTCCAACGCAATGCCGACATCGGGTCTCCACGACTCATCGGCTCCACCAAAAACTCCAGCGCCTCCAGCAATCCCGGGTCACTCTCGGTGAGACATTTGCGACCGCCACCCTCCCGGCGCACACGAGTCTCCACCACAGCCTTTGGCTTCTTCCTTCGCACCTCCAACTCGGCCATGCCCCGGCGAATCGTGTTGCGAGACATGCCGGTCGCATCGCTCACAGCGCTCAGGCCGCCCCAACCATAGGTCTGTGCTTCCGTCGCCGCCCATTGCCGACGCAGTCGTTCATCCATCAACGGTGCAAGAGAACGATATCGTGATTTGATCTGGCGAATTGCGGATGCGACATGCATGCCGCCTTTACACCACAGAAAGAATAAGTGGTCAAGTTATTTTCACTCGACGCCTTACTGGAAACATAAATACATAATCCTAAGCCGCAGTTACCCCACCCCTGAAAGTGCTGTCAACCCCCGGCACCCCGAGCAAACCCTGCTGTGCCGCACAGTCACTGATCACTTTGAGACCTGGTTGGAGTTGGCCAGTGCCAGTCAGTTCGACGGCCAAAGTGACCACCCTACCCCGGCTGTGTAGGTCGAGCAAGCCTTTCGCAAATACCTCGAATGCGGCATTTTTGCTCACGGCTTTGCCCGCGTCCACTGTGACGATTGCGGCCACGACTTCTTCGTGGCGTTCTCCTGCAAGGGCCGTGGTGTGTGTCCCTCGTGCAGCATCCGGTGCATGGCCGAGACGGCATCCGCGCATTCCCTGTAGGCGGCGCTGATTGCCCGCATCTACGAGTTGTCCCCGCTGTGCGCCGGGCAGATGCGCCTCATCGCGTTCATCACTGAGCCAGCCGAGGCGCGTAAGATTCTGGATCACATCGGCTTCGACTCCCAAGCCCCGCACATCACCCTGGCGCGGGCCACCGCTTTGGGGCGACTGTGTTGCGTAGGTGGACGAGTGCATCGAAGGCGAGCCCGATTGGGATGTATCAGTCCAAACGGCACGCCACTGCGAGGTCGATCAGTGCATCAATTGCTGACCGCACAAGGCAAGAAGGGCGAGGCGCCAAGGGCTCATCGCGAGGCAGGGCTGCGCCGCCGATCGGCGAAGTGAGACGGTCAGGGCGCCATGGGACGAATCCTGACGGGAAATCGGACGTGATGTACGCAAGCTCTACGGGTAAACCCTGAATGACATTACTGGCGAAGGGGTCATACTTCATGTGACGCGGTTGAATTTCCTGCCCGCATCAGCGCGATTGGCGGCGCGCCAGCACTTGGAATCCGCAGCCTTGATTTTTCCGAGAGGTGGAGATGGAATCGAGCAAGATCAGTATCGTCGTTGTATCCGGGACCCTCGAGCGACTGCAGATGGCAGCCATGATGGCATCGGTGGCGGCGGTCAGCGGCAACGATGTCAACGTGTTCCTGTCGATGAACGCGATGCCTTACTTTGTCAAGGGCGACGCCACGCCAGCCCCGGCCGAAGGGCCGTTCGGAACATTGATGGCGGGCAAGAAGATTCCGCCTTTTCGCACCCTGTTTGAGCAGGCGGTGGAATTGGGTGAGGCAAAGATCAATCCCTGCTCGATGGCCTTGGATGTCATGGGTATCGATGGCCAGGCTCTGGAGCCTTATCTGGGCGAACCCATGGGACTCACCAAATTCCTGCGCGACGCGCGCGACGCCCAGGTTTGGACCTTCTAACGTTGACATTAGATTTGAGGTGAACGATGGCCGAAAGACAAGTGATTGATGCCCGCGGCAGCTTCTGCCCGGGGCCGCTGATGGAACTGATCGGCTGGATCAAGATGGCCCAGATCGGTGACGAATTGGAAGTGCTGTCGACCGACAAGGGCTCAGTCGCCGACATTCCGGAGTGGATAAAAAAGGTCGGGCACGAGTACCTGGGCGCGCGCGAGGAAGCGGGCGTATGGCACATTGCAGTCAAGAAGTTGAAGTGACAACATTGGTTCGTATGCGCTCACAAAAGGAGTAAACATGAAGATTCTGATCATCGGCGGCGGTATGGGTGGAACGATTCTCGCCAACAATCTTGCACGCCGGCTGACGCCCGAGCTCAAGTCCGGCAAAGTCAAGATCACGATGCTGACGGCATCGGACAAACACATGTACCAGCCCGGCTTGCTGTACCTCGCCTTTGGCCGCGTGACGCCCGACGAGCTGTACAAGGACCAGGCGTCGCTGCTCGAACCCGGCATCACGCTCGTCGTCGACCCGGCCGAGGAATTCCTGCTCGACGAGAACCGCGTCAAGAGCAAGAGCGGCAAGACCTTCGAATACGACGTTCTGGTGATCGCCACCGGGTCGCGGCCAGTGCCCGAGCTCATTCCCGGCCTGGCCGAGCACGGGCAGTCGTTCTACACCGAGGAGTCTGCGGTCAAGATGTTTCGCGCGCTGCAGGCGTTCCAGGGCGGGCGCGTCGTGATCGCAATGGGCGTGCCGCACAAGTGCCCGATGGCGCCGCTCGAGATCACATTCATGCTGCACGACTACTTCAAGGACCGCGGCATTCGCGACAAGGTGCAGTTGCACTACACCTACCCGATCGGTCGCGTCCACTCGTTGGAAAACGTCGCCAAGTGGGCCGCCCCCGAGTTTGACCGGATGGGCATCACGGTTGAAACGCTGTTCAACCTCAAGGAGGTCGACGGCAACGCGAAGGTGGTGAAGAGCGAGGAAGGCACTGAGACGCCGTTTGACTTGCTGGTCTCGATCCCCGCGCACCGTGGCATGGAAGTGATCGAGAAGAACAAGCTCGGCGCCGGCGGCTGGATCCCGACCAATCGGCAACAGCTCAACATGGAAGGCCGCAAGAACGTCTTCGTCATCGGTGACACGACCAATATTCCGATCAGCAAGGCCGGCTCGACGGCCCACTTCGAGGCCGAGGCGCTCGGAGAGAATATCGCCGCGATGGTCAAACTGGGTGCACCGGTGCGCGACTACGACGGCAAGGTCTTCTGCTTTATCGAAGCCGGCAAGGACCGCGCGACGTACGCGATGTTCGATTATCTCAACCCGCCAGACCCCAGACCGCCAACCAAGGCCGTGCACTGGTTCAAGATGGCGTACAACAAGCTCTACTGGATTTCGGCGCGCGGGCTGCTCTGAAGGACTTAGATATGAACGCACAAACCGAGGACGCCAAGAGCATCAGCACCGAGGTTGAACGGGTGATGTCGGCGGCACGTGATGCTTTGACGGACGAGATGGTGTCACGCATGGCGACGACGGCAGGAGACGCCGCCGAGTTGCTGGACCAGGTCAATCGCGCCGGATTGGTGCGCGCCATTCCCGCGCTGGCGCAGATGGTCAACAACGGCGACATTGAACGCCTGTCGCAGCTGGCACGGGTCTACGCCGCTGCCCAGGACGCGCTGACCGACGAAATGATCGGCCGCTTGACCGGGGCGATCGGCGAAGGGCTGGCGCTGCTCGATCAGGTCAACCGCGCGGGCCTGGACCGTGCCATCCCCGCGCTGGCCGAGATGGTCAACAACGGCGACCTGGATCGGATGGTCAAGCTGGTGCGCGTATACAGCTCGGCCGAGGATGCGCTGAGCGACGAGATGGTGGGCCGCCTCACCGACACGATTGGCAACGGCCTGTCGCTGCTCGACCGCTTCAGCCGAGGCGGCGCGGAGCACATGGTCAAGATGCTCGAAAGCCTGCAAACCAGCGGCGCGCTCGAGCGTACCGCCGCGATGCTGCCACAGCTTGCCGACCGGTTGGCGACCGTGCAAGAAGTGCTGCTGTCGGTCGATGCCGCGGCAAAAGAAAGCCGAGCCGCCGCGCCGACCAGCGGCGGGGTCAGCGGGCTCTGGCACATGATGCGCGACCCCGAGACCCAGGACACTCTGCGCTTCCTGTTGACAGTTGGCAAGCAGTTGCGCAAAGACTGGGGCGCGAAGAAGTAGGCGATAGAGGTCAGAGGCCGGTCGCAACAATCGTGCTGCGCGCGACTCGGCGCGTTCGCGCGGGGTCGCTTCCGGTGCCGGGCTGTTAGTTTCAAGAACCGCCGTGGCAACGGCGCTACCATAGTGCAAAGCCAGCGTAGCCTTCATTGGAAGATCAGTCTCACGGATGATCCGTTGTGGATCAGCGCTTGCCACTTGTATGCATTTCCCAAACCATGACTCACATGACGGGCAAGGGTGCAATGCTTTCATCTATACGGTTGAAATTCCTATTCGTTTACCAACATGAGTTCCACATTTGATAATCTTCGCTCCTTCGTCGTCGTGGCTGGCCTTTACGGCATCGTGCTTACAGCGCCAATGGTTGCGTATGCAGACCAGGATGAACCTGGTGCGACGCCATTCCGGCCCACGGTCACAAGTGGAGCCAACATCTCGGCACCTGGCTGGCTGGAACTAGAGTTTGGCGGTCAACGATTGGGTGGAAACGGGATGGACTCGCGCAACAGCTGGCCGTATTTGCTGAAGTACTCCCTCAATCATCGCTTTGCAGTGCTCGTCGGAGGCGACACCCATGTCGAAACAGCGCCGGCACAATCGCCCCCGCTGAGCGGGAGCGGCGACACGACTCTGACCCTCAAATACCGAGCACCGGATGCACTGGAGGGCATGAGTTTCGGCATCGAAACCACGGTCAAACTGCCCACTGCAGCCGATGGGCTCGGTAGTGGTGAGCGCGATTACAGCTTGAAAGGGATCTATGGCATTGATCTGGCGAACGGCTTTCATCTGGATACAAATCTAATGATGACGCGGCTCGGAAATGCCACAGGAGACCAGAGACCGAACCAATGGGCCTGGGCTGCCGCAATCTCGCGACAGATCAATGATGCCTGGACGCTGGCCGGGGACCTGTCTGGGACCAGTCAGCAAGGTGTACCGTCCACGGCTCAGTTTCTTGCCGCCGCAAGCTATGTCGTGAACAAGCGTATGGTTGTGGATGCTGGGATTGCAACTGGCCTGAACAGCGATACGCCCAAGTTCACCGTCTTTGGCGGGTTGACGGTATTGATTGGCAAAATCAACTAACGACTCGCAATGCCAGCGAGCGCTCTCTTCCTACTGCAATAGACTGACTGCGGCTGCTGGACCATTCAAACTACCTCCTCCAAACCCGGCATTGAAAGCCGCAAGTTGGGTGTCGGCTATGTGGCGACGATTTCGTCTACCGGAGCGCCCGCCATCGACCAACAAGAGTCACTCACTGGCATGCCACTTAATGACCGCTGCTGCTCTCATACCGGGCATCCACAACGGAAAAGCGATGGCCAGCAATCGACTCCAGACGCTCACATACTACGGAAGCGGCCATTCTGTTTTTTGACACCTGCGCTAATCTGACAGATCAGTGGGGATCCCTCAGCCATTTCTCAATTGCCCTGGAAAGACTCAGGAGCCTTTTGGAAAAACCCATAATTTGCCGCGATTCTCATGCGAGGATGTACTTCAGTTGTTTGGCACGGATAGCACTTATCTCCCGAA
>JADGRK010000422.1 GCA_017880985.1 Rhodoferax sp.
AGGCAGTGGTGCCAGACACCATGCGTTTGGTGGGCGGCAGGGTGAAATCGTCGGTCTGAATACTCACGACCGGAGGGGGCGCACAGCCGTGCGCCACAGGAATGGAGGCCGATTATTTTTTCGCGTCATTTTGGGCAGCCAACGCTTCCATGCGCTTGGCCAACTCTTCCATGTTTTTCATGTCAATCTTGACTTCGCCGTCGGCGGTCTTGATCGTCATTGCGGCGTCGCCCGATGCGCCCGACGTGGAGGGGTTTGCCGAAATCTGAACATCGCCTTTGGGAGTGGTGATGTTGATGTTCCCTGCCCCCGACATACCATGCAGGCGAGCCATCGGCGACGGCATAAAGAAAGAGCTGAAAATGCTGATCAACACGCTACAGACGATGCCAACGACGGCCGCAACCGCGATATATGGCAATGTCTTCTCCGGCGGATTTTTCATCAGTATGGGTAAACCCACATAGATCAGATAGAGCGAGTACAGCCCGCCTACCATGGTCAGCATCGACAGGCCAGGGATGGCGCTAAATACGCCCGCCACCATCGCCGCTGTGCTGGCATATACCGTGAGCTTCACGCCATTCATGAGGTTGGCTTGTCCACCAAAAGTGCCTGCCAGCATACTGATCAGCCAGCCCCAGACAAACACCATGATCAAAGTCATGATGTACTGGCTCACCATCAACCCCAGACCGGTAATCACCGGAATGCGCATCGACAATCCGAAACCGCCAACGCCAAAAATACTCCAGCCGATAAAACCCGCGACCGCAGGAATTGCAGCCAGCACCACCATATAGGGCACGTAGAGCTTCTGCCAATCCGTGCTCTCCTGCTCAATGATGGCCCAGGTGGGTTTTGGATTAACCAATATGCTGCGTGCGCGATTGACAATGTCCATGATGAAACCCTCAATATGTTGATAAAGAAGACCGTGTGGGCGTCCAGTCTAATGGATTTTTGGCGTTTTGCGCTACTTTGCCAATGCTTTGAGCGCCAGCTTGATGCCCTCGCTCACGCCCACATCATTTGGCAGCGCCTTGAGTGCGAGCGCCGCTTCCTTGTCGCTGTAGCCCAGCGCCAGCAAGGCTTGCAGGATGTCGGCCTGCGCGTCGCTCGCCACAGTGGCGACTAAACCAATGTCTGGCCCGAGCTTGCCCTTGAGTTCCAGCAGCAAACGTTCCGCCGTCTTCTTGCCGATGCCGGGCACCTTGATCAAACGCCCGGCTTCCTGCAGCGTCACCGCCTGCGCCAGTTCAGCCACACTCATGCCGGAGAGCACAGACAGCGCCGTGCGCGGCCCGACACCCGAAATCTTGATGAGTTCGCGAAATGCGGCGCGTTCGGCCTGGGTGGCAAAGCCATACAAGATCTGAGCATCTTCGCGCACCACAAAATGCGTCAGCAGACTCACCTTGGCGCCGAGTTCCGGCAGGTTGTAAAAGGTACTCATGGGCACATGCACCTCGTAGCCGACCCCGTTGCAGTCCACCAGCACCTGGGGTGGATTTTTGTCTTCTAGCGTGCCTGTCAGTTTGCCGATCATTTCTTGCCTATCATTGGTAACCCTTTTGAGGAATTATCAACTTGATTCTCAGACACCTGTTTTCCCCGCCCAACAACACCCGCCTGTCGCACCTGTGCGGCCCGATGGACGAGCATTTGCGCACCATTGAAGTGGCCCTGCAAGTCAAAATTGCCCACCGGCACGAGCAGTTCAAGGTCGATGGCACCAAGGCCAACGCCAAGCGTGGCATGGAGATGCTGCAGGCCCTGTATGAGATGGCGGCGCGCCCGATTGAGCCCGCCACCGTTCAGCTGATGCTGGTCGGCGACCCGGACCTGGATGACGCTGACGGCCCGGCGCTGAAAACCAAGCGCAGCGACCTCAAACCCCGCACCCTGAATCAGGCCACCTACCTGGACAACATCGCCAGCCACGACATCACTTTTGGCATTGGCCCGGCCGGCACCGGCAAAACCTATCTGGCCGTCGCCTGTGCCGTGGATGCCCTGCAACGCAGCGCCGTGCAACGCATCGTGCTGACGCGCCCGGCGGTAGAGGCGGGTGAGCGGCTGGGCTATTTACCCGGCGATCTGGCGCAGAAAATCGACCCCTACCTGCGCCCGCTGTACGACGCGCTGTATGACCTGATGGGATTCGAGCAAGTGCAAAAAGCGCTGGAGCGCCAGACCATCGAGATCGCGCCGCTGGGCTTCATGCGCGGGCGCACGCTCAACACCGCTTTTGTGATTCTGGACGAGGCGCAAAACACCACCCCCGAGCAGATGAAAATGTTTTTGACGCGCATCGGCTTTGGCTCCAAAGCCGTGGTCACCGGTGACGTGAGCCAGATCGACCTGCCCAAAACCCAGCTCAGCGGTTTGATCGATGCCGAGCGCGTTTTGAAGCGGGTCGATGGCATTGCCATCTGCCGCATGACCAGCGCCGACGTGGTGCGCCATCCGCTGGTGGCACGGATTGTGGATGCCTACGATGCGCAGGGACGATCCACTGCGAAACGGGCTTGAATAACACATCATTTCGTCATTGCGAGCGCAGCGCGGCAATCCACGCCCGATGGATTGCCGCGCTGCGCTCGCAATGACGAACCAGAAATGCTATTATTTTAATAGCTGCTTGCGAATATTCCACGGTGTCTAGAGGCCAATTTGACCTATAAATTATGCTGAACCAACTCACTTTATCACTGCAATTC
>JADGRK010000423.1 GCA_017880985.1 Rhodoferax sp.
GGCACATGGTCGGGCAAGCCGTCCAGCCCAAGCGCTGCCAGGCGTTCGCTAAAAAACTCGCACTTGCCCGACGGCGTTGGGAAGTTGCCTTGGGCAAAGGGCGCCTCGGGTGTTTTGAGGGTCGCAAAGCCGTGCTTCAAAAGCTCGTCAAAATCAACCGCCTCACCATATGCCATGCGGCACAGCGCGGAGTCGTCGTCGGCAAAGCACAAATCCGCAAAGCCCATCTGCTGTGCCAGCTCGCGAAAAATCTGCGTGTTGGGTTTGGCCTCCCCCAATGGCGCAATCGCTGGCCGATTGAGCAGCGCATCGGTGTGTCCGTAGCTCGAATGCACATCCCAATGTTCGAGCTGCGTGGTGGCCGGCAGGATGTAGTCGGCATAGTCGGCGGTATCCGTTTGAAAATGCTCCAGCACCACGGTAAACAGGCCTTCGCGGCTGAAGCCCTGCACCACCTTGGCCGATTCGGGCGCGATCGCCACCGGGTTGCTGTCGTAGACCACCAGCGCTTGAATGGCAGGGCCAAACTCAGCGCTGGCGGGGCGCAGCAGGTCGTTGCCAATGGTGCTCATGTTGAGCGTGCGCGGCGTTCGCGTCCCCAGCAAATCGGGCCGCTGCAGGGCGGCCTTTTGAACCGGAAACAGGCCCGAGCTCGATAGCAACACGCCCCCGGCACGATGGCGCCAGGCACCAATCAACGCCGGTAGCGACGCAATCAAGCGCACCGCGTTGCCGCCGCCGTGCACGCGCTGCATGCCGTAGTTCATGCGGATGGCAGCGGGCTCGCCGTTGCGCGCACACGCGCCATAGTCGCGTGCCAGAGCGCGAATTTGAGCGGCATCGATGCCACAGACCAGCGCGGCCCGCTCGGGCGGCCACTGCAGGGCGCGGGCACGCAGCAGGTCCCAACCCAGGGTGTACTTGGCCAGGTAATCGTGATCGAGCCAGTCGTTATGGATGAGCTCGTGCATCAGCGACAGCGCCAGCGCGCCGTCAGTGCCGGGCAGCAGCGCAATATGCTCGTGGCACTTGTCGGCGGTCTCAGTGCGCCGTGGATCAATGCAGATCAGCCGGGCACCGTTGCGCTTGGCAATCTGCGCATAGCGCCAAAAGTGCAAGTTGCTGGCAATCGAGTTGCTGCCCCAGATCAGAATCAGTTTGGACTCGGCAAAAAACTCCAGCCGCATGCCAACCTTGCCACCAAGCGTGTGCGTGAGTCCTTCACCGCCAGCGGTCGAACAAATGGTGCGCTCCAACAGAGAGGCGCCAAGTTTGTGGAAAAAGCGCGCTGCCATGCTTTCGCTTTGCACCAGCCCCATGGTGCCGGCATAGCTGTAGGGCAGGATCGCTTCGGCACCGTTTTGCGCGGCGATGGCTTTGAGCCGGGTCGCGATGTCTTGAAGCGCCGTCTCCCAACTCACCCGCTCGAACCGGCCCGTCCCTTTGGGGCCGACGCGTTTGAGGGGATGCAGGACACGATCCGGGTGGTAAGTGCGCTCGGTGTAGCGTGAAACCTTGGTACACAAAGCGCCATCAGTGTGGGGATGGTTGGGGTTGCCTTGTACCTTGATGGCGACGCCGTCCACCACGGTGGTGAGCATGGAACAGGTATCGGGACAATCGTGCGGGCAGGCACCCAGGACCTCGATCGGGTCGGAATCCGCAAGCGGCAAAGGAGTTTTGTTCATGGCAATGGGCTCAAGGAATGCGAGTATAGGGGGCGCAATACCGCTCGGTGCCGAGCGGACACGCATAACCCAAAAAACGGCCCTTTTCTAAATCCTGGCCTCTTCAACCGCATGGCAGGCGACTTTCACGCCCTGCAGCGTCAGCAGTAGTGGCCGCTCGGATCGGCAGCGATCAGTCGCCTGCGGACAGCGCGGATGGAAGGCACAGCCAGGCGGTGGATGCAAGGGGTTGGCGACCTCTCCCTGTACCGGCGTACGGGCGCGGCCGGTGTCGTGCATCTTCGGAATGGCATCCAGCAGCATGCGCGTGTACGGGTGACGCGGGTTGGCAAACAGCATCTGCTTGTCCGCCAATTCCACCAGGCGACCCAGATACATCACACCGACCTGATCGCTGACGTGCCGCACGACAGCCAGGTTGTGTGAAATAAACAGGTAGGTCAGCCCGAGTTTGCGCTGCAGGTCTTTCATGATGTTGAGCACCTGCGCCTGCACGCTCACGTCCAGCGCCGAGGTCGGCTCGTCACACACCAGAAATTCAGGATTCGTGGCCAGCGCGCGGGCAATCGAGATGCGCTGGCGCTGGCCGCCAGAGAACTGGTGTGGGTACTTTGGCATGTCCAGCGCGCTCAGGCCCACTGAGGTGAGAAGTGTGCCGACCCGCTCTTTCAGTTCTGCCGGAGCGCTCGCCAGGCCATGTTCGATCAATGGCTCGCCAACGATGTCTTCCACCCGCCAGCGCGGGTTCAGAGAGGCATAGGGGTCCTGGAAAATCATCTGGATCCGGCTGCGCAGCTTCAGACCTGCGGGCGTCTTGAAGATGGCATGCGCATCCAGTCCGTCAAACTGCAAATTGCCGCGGCTGGGCTCGTGCAAACCGACCAGCAAGCGCGCCACCGTGCTTTTGCCGCAACCCGATTCGCCCACCAGCGCCAGTGTTTTGCCTTTTTCAATCTCGAAGCTCACGCCATCCACCGCGTGCAACAGGGTACGGGGCTGGCGGGAAATCACGCGGTTCAGCCAGGGCGCCGACAC
>JADGRK010000424.1 GCA_017880985.1 Rhodoferax sp.
AACGCGGGACTATCTGGAACTGATGGTGGCTTTTTTTTAAAAAAACTGAACATTGGGCATTTTGTTGAAATTACTCCATTCTATGAAAAGACCCATACCCCACGCTGCTTATTGCCCGGCTGCACGCGATAGCGACCACAGCATCGGGCATCTTGGTTAAGCTAGCGCCATGAAACATCAGCGATCGATCACACCCGGCACCAGTTCTCAAACGCCCCGACCGCCCCGCCGCGCGACCCGACAGACTCATGAGATTCGCATCATTGGCGGACAGTGGCGGCGCACCAGGCTCCCGGTCGCTGATCAGCCGGGCTTGCGCCCAACGCCCAACCGCGTGCGCGAAACCCTGTTCAACTGGCTCGGTCAGGACCTGACCGGATGGCGTTGCATTGATGCATTTGCCGGCACCGGTGCGCTCGGTTTCGAAGCGGCTTCGCGCGGCGCCGGGGAGGTGCGCCTGATTGAGCAGGACACGGCCCTGGTAGGGCAACTCAAGCGCATACAAACACTGCTTCAGGCCAGCGCGATGCAAATCGTGCGCGGCGATGGCATTGCAGCGCTCAGGCAGCTTGATGCAGCCAGCGTGGACTTGGTGTTTCTGGACCCGCCGTTTGACTCCGGATTGTTTGAAGCGGCGCTGCAAAGCGCAAGCCGAGCCATCACGCCGGAAGGTTTTGTGTATCTGGAGGCGCCCATCCCGTGGACCGACGCGCAACTTGAATTTGCTGGACTGAGCGTGCACCGACAACTGAAGGCGGGTGCCGTTCACGCCCATCTTCTGAGGCCTGTCAAGCCTGCGTAGCAATCGGCTGCGCGCTGCATAATCACGCAAAGCGGAGCCCATAAGTAAAGAAGCCTTCAGGCTTTTCCCTCAAACGCCCGAAAGGCAGACGATGGCCCACAACGTAATTGCTGTTTACCCCGGTACTTTTGACCCAATGACCCTTGGCCACGAAGATGTGGTGCGACGGGCAACTCAGTTGTTTGACCGGGTCATTGTGGCGGTCGCCGCCGGACATCACAAGAAAGCCATGTTTTCCCTGGAAGAACGTATCGACATGGCGCAGCAGGCGGTCAGGGTCTACCCGCAAGTAGAGGTTGCCAGTTTTTCAGGCTTGTTGCGTGACTTTGTGGTGGCGCAGGATGCCAAGGCGATGGTGCGTGGTCTGCGCGCCGTCACCGACTTTGACTACGAGTTTCAACTCGCCGGCATGAACCGCAGTCTGATGCCTGACGTGGAGACTGTGTTCCTGACACCCAGTGACAAATATCAGTTCGTGTCAAGCACTTTTGTCCGTGAAATAGCTTTGCTGGGTGGCGAGGTGGATAAATTTGTGTCGCCCTGCGTCAACCAGCGGCTGATCGCAAAAGTGAAAAGCCTGGCGCAGGCATAAGATCGCGCAACCGACACCAATCCTCAAATCAATCCGGAGAAAAAATGAAAATATTACTGCCCGTGGATGGTTCCATTGCCTCTCTTGACGCTGTTCGCTTTGCCATACGCATGGCACAAGATGGCTTGAACACCAGTGTGGTGCTGGCCAATGTTCAGGAGAGTGCCACGCTTTATGAGCTGGTAGTGGCGCATGACCCACAAGTCATTGAGCAGGTGAGTGCGGCAGCCGGTGCCCACACGCTGGCCGCCGCTGAGGCTCTGCTGAAGGCGGCAAATATTGATTACGAGTGTGAAGTGGCTTCGGGAGATCCGGCACATACCCTGATCGACATTCTGGAGAATTTTGAGTGCGAGATGGTGGTCATGGGTGCCAGCGGCATGAGCCCCTTGCGCAGCGCGTTACTCGGCTCGGTATCCAATGAAGTGCTGCACGCCGCCGGCGTGCCAGTGATGATTGTCAAGGCAGCCGAAACGCCCGACCAGGACATGCCTGAATGACAGCCTGGCTGGGCATGGGAATCGACAAGGCACAAGAAACTTCCGTCCATGCTGCTCAACCCGAATACTTTTGACCCTGTTGCGGCTGAAAAACCATGGCTTTGATCATCACCGACGAGTGCATCAACTGCGATGTGTGCGAGCCCGAGTGCCCGAACGACGCCATTTTCATGGGCCAGGAAATCTATGAAATCGACCCCCGAAAGTGCACTGAATGTGTCGGGCATTTTGACGAGCCCCAGTGCGTACAGGTGTGCCCGGTGGCCTGCATACCGGTCAACCTGCAGTTGGCGGAGGACCGGCAAACCCTGTGGCGAAAATACCGGCGCCTTCAACTCGAATTGAAAAACCCCGTCGCCCCCTGAACCAATTTTCAACCAGGACCACTGTCAGGATTTGTTCGGGCCTTTTTCAGGACGCTCTTTTTTGAGCTCTGTGGTTGCTTTTTGTTGGTCGACACCTTGACGACCAGGTGATCTGGCTGCTTCTTTCTTTTCAGGCTCAATAGCTTGCTGGCAACCTTTTTATGCTTCACAAGCTTCCCTTTTTTTGGCGACGACGTGTTGGCAGCAAGGTCTCTTTTCTCTTGTTCGAGCCGGGCCTTTCGCATCGCCTCAGCGATTCGGGCATCGCGACCAGTGGCCAAATCGGCCTGCAATTTTTGTTCGGCGGTTCGATCGTCTGCGATGTCGATGACGACGGCAGCGGGGCATGGGGTCTGGCTGTAGCTATCCCCACATTTATAGGTTATTTGGGCTGTAGCCCCCGTCGATAAAGCGTA
>JADGRK010000425.1 GCA_017880985.1 Rhodoferax sp.
GGCTGCAGCTGCTACGGCCCCTACCAGCCAGTTCCGGCGAGTGTGGACAGGATTTTTTAGAGGTTCAGACGTAGATTCTTGTTTTGTCATGGTGGTTGATGATGCAACAAACGCCGTACCGCCATCAAATCCCCGCGTGGAGTGCGGCCTTTGGCGTCAGGCCGCAAGGCGCCGCGGATATCATCCTGGTCATAAATCAGCAAATGAACGCCCACATCTTCTTTCAACTCTGGGCAAAAAGCATGCACGCTCAGGGCCTCGACCAATTCGCCATTGAAACCCGTGACCGAGCGGGCCACATAGTCCGCACGATGATCAATCAGCGATATTTCTGCTGATTTGCAGTCATCGCAAAACAATTCAATATAAATGTCGGACCAGCGTGTCGCCGTACCGTGCCACACCGCACCGCCCAAGTAGGGCCGAAATGTAGCCATACGTTCCATCCAGACCAGGGCCAGGCGGCGCAATGCCAACAACTCGGTCGATTGCGTCTGCGCGCAGAACATGGAGATGTACGCCACCACCGCATCCTCCACTGCATCGTTGGTGGGCAAGGCGGTACGTGCGGGCAGCCCCAAGTGCCGGGCGGCACGGCGCTTGGCGGCGCCATATTCAAGTCCCTCTTCGACCACAAAACGGGCAGCGACTGCCGAAATTTCTGATTCAAAGTGTTCCATCGGACCCTATTTTGCACGCAACAGGCCAGCCTAAAATCCCGCTATGCACATACACATTCTTGGCATTTGCGGCACCTTCATGGGTGGTCTGGCGGTACTGGCGCGCGAAGCTGGTCACAAGGTGACTGGCTGTGATGCGGGTGTCTACCCCCCCATGAGCGACCAATTGCGATCGCTCGGCATTGAACTGATGGATGGCTTCAACGCCGACCAGTTGTCACTGAAGCCCGACCTGTTTGTGGTGGGCAATGTGGTCAGCCGTGCCCGTCTGGCGGATGGGTGCCCGAAATTTCCTCTAATGGAAGCCATTCTGGATGCCGACCTGCCTTACACCAGCGGACCGCAATGGCTGGCTGAGCACATATTGCAGGGGCGACATGTGATCGCGGTAGCGGGCACCCACGGCAAGACCACGACGACTGCCATGACGGCCTGGATTCTGGAGCAGGCCGACCTGCGGCCCGGTTTTCTGGTGGGTGGGGTACCGATGAACTTTGGTGTGTCGGCCCGACTCGGTGCAGGCAAGACCTTCGTCATCGAAGCCGATGAATACGACACCGCATTTTTTGACAAGCGCAGCAAGTTTGTCCACTATCGCGCGCGCACGGTCGTGCTCAACAATCTCGAATTCGACCATGCCGACATTTTTGATGATTTGGCGGCCATCGAGCGCCAGTTTCATCACTTGCTGCGCACGGTGCCCGGGAAGGGCCCGCATGGTTCTGGGCGCGTCGTGGTCAATGGCCTTGAAGAAAGTCTGGCGCGGGTGCTCCATGCTGGCTGCTGGAGCGAAGTGTGCAGTTTTGGTGCCGCCGTGAGCGACTTCACGGCGCGCGGCCAACCGGACGCCTTTGATGTGTTGTTTCAGGGGCGGCCGGTGGGCCAGGTCAAGTGGGCGCTCAGCGGCGTGCACAACCAGCTCAACGCCTTGGCGGCAATCGCTGCGGCCCAGCACGTGGGCGTAGCCCCCGAGCTTGCGGCGAACGCATTGGGGCGCTTTGAAAACGTCAAAAGACGCATGGAAGTGCGCGGCAGGGTCGCTCTGGCCGATGGCAACATTACAGTCTATGACGACTTTGCCCACCACCCCACCGCCATTCGGACCACGCTTGATGGGCTGCGTCGCAAAGTGGGACCCAGTGCGCGCATCCTGGCAGTGTTTGAACCCCGCAGCAACACCATGAAGCTCGGCAGCATGAAAGCGCAGTTACCCGGGAGTCTTGCCAGCGCTGACCTGGCGTTTTGCCACAGCGGTGGTCTGGGCTGGGATGCGCGCGAAGCTCTGGCAGCCATGGGAACTAAAGCGCAAGTGGCCGACAACATCGACGCCTTGGTCGCGCAGGTGCTCTTCCATGTGCGCGGGGGCGATCACGTTGTGTGCATGAGCAATGGCAGCTTTGGTGACATTCATCTCAAGCTGCTGCAGGGCTTACAGGCAAAGCAGATCAAGACCGGCCTGCCGGGCATGGCCTATGTGCGGCTGGACCCGAATGTCCCGTGGCCGGCCAAACTGGAAGGCAAGCTCTTGCAATGACAAAGCCAGCCGCGGCCCCGGTCGCCCGTCTGCGCGATGTCGGCTTGCGCTATGGCAAGGTCTGCGCGCTCGACACGGTCACGCTCGATATTCCGGCCGGCTGCATGGTCGGGCTAATTGGCCCGGATGGCGTGGGCAAGTCCAGCCTGCTGTCCCTCATCGCTGGCGCGCGTGCCTTGCAGAGCGGACAGATCGAGGTGCTGGGCGGCGACATGGCGCGCGCGGCGCACCGCGGTTCGGTATGCCCGCGCATCGCCTATATGCCGCAGGGCCTCGGCAAGAATCTCTATCCGACGCTCTCGGTGTTCGAGAACATCGACTTCTTCGCCAGCCTGTTTGGGCAAGGGCGCGCCGAACGCAAACGCCGCATTTCCGAGCTGGCGGAAAGCACCGGGCTCGCCCCCTTCGTCGACCGTCCCGCCGGCAAGCTGTCCGGCGGGATGAAGCAGAAGCTC
>JADGRK010000426.1 GCA_017880985.1 Rhodoferax sp.
ATCCCGCGCATCAAATCGAGTGGTGTCGGTGGGCAGCCCCGGATGACGGCATCGACCGGGATCACGTTCGATACGGCACCGCACGAGGCGTAGCTGACGCCAAATTCACCCCCATCGGCACCGCAAGCGCCAACCGCGATCACCAGCCGCGGCTCGGGCGTGGCGGCATAGGTGCGTCGCAACGCTTCTTCCATATGACGCGACACCGGGCCGGTGACCAGCAGCATGTCGGCAAAGCGCGGGCTGGCCACAAAATGCACACCGAAACGCTCGATGCTGTAGTAGGGATTGCCCAGCATCAGGATTTCGAGTTCGCAGCCATTGCAGGATCCGGCATCGACCTCGCGGATCGCCAGACTGCCACCAAAGCGCTCGCCAATATGGGCTTTGAGCTGCTCGCCGACCTCGGTCAGGGCTGGTTCGCTGATCGCGGGCAGCGGCTCGGTGAGAATGCCGAGGCGTTGAATTTTTCCAAGAATGCGCAACATGATTGACAGGTCTTAGAGGTCTTGCCCGGAATACGAGCCGTTGACTGATTTATTGCAAACCGGAAAGTCGGGGACGATGTTGTCGTGCATCAGCAACTCCAGCGCCGGCCAGGTGGTCCAGGAGGGGTCGCGCGGGAAAAAGCGCGCGATCCGGCCATCGGCACCAAAGCGCACAAAACTGAGTATTTCGCCACGCCAGCCCTCCACCAGTCCAAGCCCTTCGGCAGCCGCCACCGGGATTTGCCAGGGCACCTGAATCGGTCCGGTGGGCAGTCCACCGATCAGCGCCTCGATCAAATCAAACGAAGCGGCGATTTCTTCCAGGCGCGTGCGGGCGCGCGCGTTGACGTCGCCATAGTGGTGCAGCGGCACCTTGACGGTCAGACTGTCGTAAGGCGGGTACGGCGCATCGCGCCGCAAATCAAAATTCAAGCCTGACGCGCGTCCAACGTAGCCAAGGCAGCCCAGCGCCTTGGCGTATTCGGCCGTCAGCACTCCCGCGCCGCGAACCCGATCCTCAACTGAAGGCAAATCATTGATGATGTCCATCAGCCTGATGACTTGCTGCCGCATGGCGCTGGCCTCATCAAGCAGGGTCTGGTGCAGGCGCGCATCAAGGTCCACGCCAACGCCGCCGGGAATGATGCAATCCATCATGAAACGGTGCCCGAAGGCCTCGCGCGAGACGCGCTGCCAGGCCTCACGCAGGCGGGAAAACTGCAGGGCACCAAAGGCAAAACCGATGTCGTTGAGCATGGCCCCGATATCGCCGACATGATTGGCGACGCGTTCGCGCTCGCACATCAGGGCGCGCAGCCAGAGCGCCCGCGGCGGCAGCGCCAGGCCGACGGCGCGCTCCATCGCCATGCAGGCAGCCCAGGTGTGGGCGACCGTGGAGTCGCCCGAGACGCGGGCGGCAAGCCGGGCCAATCCCTGGGCATCGCGACCCTCGGCAATTTTTTCAATGCCCTTGTGGGTGTAGGCCAGGCGCTCTTCCAGCCGCAGCACGGTTTCACCCACCGCCTGGAAACGAAAATGCCCCGGCTCAATGATGCCCGCATGCACCGGTCCCACCGGTATTTCATAGACCCCGCTGCCTTGGGCGAGCAAAAAGTTGTAGTGACAATCGGCTGCCGTCTGCGCCTGCGGCTCCCCCCCTACCGGGAACTCCCGCCGCAAGGGAAATTCAGATTCCTTCCAGGCCTGATGGCGGGTCCAGCGGCGAGCATCGGGATGACCGGAGAAGACAATGCCCAGCAGATCGCGGATATGGCGTTCGGGTCGGTCCGCCCCAGGGTAGGAGAGCGTATGCGACTCCAACACCGGCTGAGTGCGCGGCACGTTGGTTCGGGCCACCAGATAGGCCCCGGCGGTCTCGAAACAGGCATTGACTTGAAACAAATCGCCACCTGCCGCGCCGAAATCGTCAGCCCAAGCCGCGACCCAGCGACAGTCCAGCGCCTTGGCGGCGTGGGCTAACCGGCCCCAGTCGGCAGGCTGAACCTGAATCAGTTGCGCCGGTGCCAGCCCGGCATAGGCCTGCAGCCCTAAACCGGCCGCCCCCAACTGGGCCAGAAAGGCTGCCATTGGAGCCTGCGCCGTCATAGCGGTGAGGCCCCCGTGATCAGCACCGTGGCCTGCTCAAACCAGCGCGACAGAAACATCGGAATCGCCAGCCCGAGCCAGAGCACCAAAACCAAATGCAGCACCACCGGCAACATGTTCGCATCAACCGGCTTCTGCCCGGGTGGCGGCTCGCCGAAGACCATTCGCTGAATATGCCGGAACAGCCCGGCAAACGCGACGCCAAAACCGATCAACAACGGAATCGTCAGCCACGGCCAGGCCTTCATGGTCGCCATCAGCAGCAAAAATTCGCTGATGAACACACCAAAAGGCGGAAAGCCGGCAATCGACACCGTGCCAATCAGAAGGCCCCAGCCAATGGCTGGCTGGGTGCGAATCAGGCCCCTGATCTGGTCAATGCGCTGTGTGCCGGCAAGCTGGCAGGCATGGCCCACGGTGATAAAGATCGCCGACTTGGTGAGCGAGTGCACCGTCATGTGCAGCAAGGCACCAAAAGTGGCAAGTGGACCGCCCATGCCGAAACCAAAAGTGATCAAGCCCATGTGCTCGATGGAGGAGTAACTGAACATGCGCTTGACATCGTGCTGCC
>JADGRK010000069.1 GCA_017880985.1 Rhodoferax sp.
AAAGCGGTTGGAGTTGTAGATGGCACCCGGCTTCATCTGCTCTGGCGGCACGTCGCCGGGCATCACCAGCTCGTCTCCGGTCGAAAACAGGGCCACCCGGGGGCGCCGCGCCACGGCCAGCTTGTTCATGCCAATACTGGCCGCCAACCCAAGTGAGGCAGGTGTAAGGCGCTCTCCTTTTGAAAGCACTACAGCACCCCTCAAAACATCTTCACCGGCACGGCGAATCCACTGTCCCAGCTTCGGCGTCACTTTGATGCGGACCGAGCCATCCGCCTGAAGTTCGCAATCTTCCTGCATCACCACCGCATCAGCACCCGGCGGAATCGGCGCGCCGGTGAAAATCCGCGCCACCGTCATGGCTGCCAGCGCGCGGCCAGAAGCCCCCGCTGGAATGCGCTGCGACACGGGCAATGCCTTTGCCGGATCAGCCAGGTCGGCACAACGCACCGCATAGCCATCCATCGAACTGTTGTCCTGCGGGGGCACCTGCAGGCCTGACACCAGGTCTTGCGCCAGCACCCGACCGTCGGCGTCGAAGCTTGAGACCCGCTCGGTGCCAGTCAACGCGACGGCATAGCCCATCAGCTCAGTCAAGGCATCATTGAGCGCCTTCAGCGGCTTGGGGGCAGGTCGTGCGGTGGTCATTGGTAGCTCTCGGAGTTGTAGTCAAAACGCGCACCTTGCGAGAGCAACCAATCTACCACCGCGTCCGGGGCATTGAGGTCGAGCAGCTGCAAGCCGGTGGGGATTGGCAATTGGCCGGGTGAGTCGGTGGCAATGGCGGTGATGAAGTGATCATCAGCGTAACGCGCAGGTTTGCCGGATTGGGCGCGCCAGACTTCAATTTTGAGCAAATCCGAGTCTTTGAAGCCCTCCACCAGCACCCAATCCACACCCTCGTACAACTCGGCAATCAACTGGTGCACGGTGGGCCGCTTGGGCACCTCAAACTCGCGCATCAGCGCCAGCCGCCTGTCGGACGCCACCACCACTTCAAAAGCCCCGGCTTCGCGATGGCGAAAGGTGTCTTTGCCCTCCTGGTCAATGTCAAAGCGGTGATGCGCGTGCTTCACCACCGACACGCGCAAGCCTTTGAGCCGCAGCGCCGGAATCAGGCGCTCAACCAGCGTCGTCTTGCCCGAACCGGAAAAACCGGCGAATCCAACCACTTTCATTACAATTTACTTTCGTTTTGATAGCGTCCAGCACATGATTGACGGGCGTTACAAGCATTTTGTGGGGTCGATTTCAATCGACCAGGCCGAATCAATTCGGCCCTACAAGCAAAACCAAAAGCGTATGTCAATCGCATTTCTCGGCAATGAAAGTTTTGATCGCCTGCACGTCAGCCGCCATTTGGGTGACGCGTTTGGGCCGCGCCTCAATGCCGACAAACCTGGCCGGACGATCCGGTTCGCGGCCGGTGGCCTCCACAATGGTGGCGGCAAATTTGATCGGCAGCGCGGTTTCCAGAACGATCATCGCAATACCTGCCTGCAGATGCTCACGCGCCACCTTGACGCCGTCGGCGGTGTGCGTGTCGATCATCATGCCATGGCGCTCATAGGCATCTTTGATGGTGGCCAAGCGGTCACTGTGGGTGCTCTTGCCGCTATCGAACCCGTAGCGCCTTGCGGCCTGACCGAAGGCCGGGTGAGCGCTCAAGTCGAATTGACCGACGCGGGCCAGCGCGTCGCCAAACAAAGATTTGATGCGCGCCCCGTCACGCCCCAGCAGGTCAAACACAAAACGCTCAAAGTTGCTGGCTTTGGAGATGTCCATCGACGGGCTGGAGGTCTCATGGGTGTCGGCACTGGCGCGCACCCGATAGACGCCGGTCTTGAAAAACTCATCAAGCACATCGTTTTCGTTGGTGGCCACCACCAGCCGGGCAATCGGCAGGCCCATCATGCGTGCCACATGGCCGGCACAGACATTGCCAAAGTTGCCGCTCGGCACGGTGAAACTGACCTTTTCAGAATTCGCTTCAGTGGCCTGGAAGTAGCCGGCAAAGTAGTACACCACCTGCGCCAGCAAGCGCGCCCAGTTAATCGAATTGACAGTGCCAATGTGGTACTTGCGCTTGAAGTCCAGGTCGTTGCTGACCGCTTTGACCAGGTCCTGGCAGTCGTCAAACACGCCCTCGACCGCGATGTTGTAGATGTTGTCGTCCATCAAGCTGAACATCTGCGCCTGCTGGAACGGGCTCATGCGCCCTTGGGGGCTGGTCATGAACACGCGCACGCCTTGCTTGCCGCGCATGGCGTACTCGGCTGCGCTGCCGGTGTCGCCGCTGGTGGCCCCCAGAATGTTGAGCTCTTCACCGCGGCGCGCCAGCTCGTACTCAAACAGGTTGCCCAGCAACTGCATCGCCAGGTCCTTGAACGCCAGCGTCGGGCCGTTGGCCAGGGCTTCGAGCCAGATGCCGTTCTCAAGATGGCGCAGCGGCACAATCTCGCCGCTGCCAAACACCTCAACGGTGTAGGTCTTGTGGCAAATCGCCCGCAGGTCGGCGGCGGGAATGTCGTCAATGTAGAGCGACAAGATCTCGAACGCCAACTCTGCGTAACCCTGACTGTGATAGACGTCACGCCAACGGCTCAGGGTGGCGTCGTCGATGTGCGGATACGCCTCGGGCAAATACAGGCCGCCATCCGGGGCCAGGCCTTCGAGCAAAATTTCGCAAAAACGCTTGCGACCGGGATCGCCGCGGGTGGAGAGGTAGTTCATGTCAGGCCAGCTCTTCCTTGCGAATCCGGGTGATCGGCTCCAGCACCGTCGGCAAGGACTGCATCTGGGCCATGGCCGCATCCATTTTGGCTTCGACACAGTCGTGCGTCAGAATGATCACGTCCGTTTGCGCCACCTGTGCTTTGTCACCCGCGCTGGGTTCACCCCCGACTTCGTCGGCTTCGCGCTGCAACACAGCGTCGATGCTGATACCCGCTTGCGCCAGTATGCCGGTGACCTTGGCCAGCACACCCGCCTCGTCGGCCACGCGCAAGCGCAGGTAATAACTGGTCACCACCTCGCCCATCGGCAGCACCGGCAAATCGCTCATGGCGTCGGGCTGAAACGCCAGATGGGGCACGCGCTGCGCCGCGTCCGCGGTGTGCAGACGGGTGATGTCCACCAGGTCGGCAATGACGGCGCTGGCGGTGGGCTCGGAACCGGCGCCCTTGCCGTAGTAGAGCGTGGTGCCAACCGCGTCGCCCTGCACCACGACCGCGTTCATGGCCCCTTCGACGTTGGCAATCAGTCGCTTGGTGGGCACCAGAGACGGGTGTACGCGCAACTCAATCCCGGCCGCAGAGCCTTGCGCCGCGTTGGCTCCGCGGCGCTTGGTGATGCCCAACAGCTTGATGCGGTAACCCAGTTGCTCAGCGTATCGGATGTCGGCCGCAGCCAGCCTGCTGATGCCTTCAACATAGGCCTTGTCAAACTGCACCGGTATGCCAAACGCGATTGAACACATGATGGTGATCTTGTGCGCAGCGTCCACTCCTTCGATGTCAAAGCTTGGGTCGGCCTCGGCATAACCCAGGCGTTGCGCGTCCTTGAGCGCCAGCGCGAAGTCCAGCCCCTTGTCGCGCATCTCGGACAGGATGAAATTGGTGGTGCCATTGATAATGCCCGCAATCCACTCGATTCGATTCGCCGTCAAGCCCTCGCGCAGGGCCTTGATGATCGGGATGCCACCAGCCACCGCGGCTTCAAACGCCACCATCACCCCTTTGGCGGAGGCAGCAGCAAAAATCTCGGTGCCATGCACTGCCAGCAGGGCCTTGTTGGCGGTCACCACGTGCTTGCCCGCCGCAATGGCTTCCAGCACCAGGGTCCTGGCAATGCCGCAGCCACCGATGAGTTCAATCACGATGTCGATATCCGGATTGGCGATCACGGCGCGGGCATCATTGACCACCTTGACGCCCTTACCGACCAGCTTTTGCGCCCGCGCCACATCCAGATCCGCCACCATGGTGATCTCAATGCCACGCCCAGCGCGGCGCTTGATTTCTTCCTGGTTGCGACGCAGCACATTGAACGTACCGGAGCCCACCACCCCTATGCCCAGAAGGCCCACTTGAATCGGTTTCATAAACATTATTGGTTAAATCAGCCTGTAGCCCCCGTAAAATAACCGTGAGCCGCTATAAAATAAATAGTAAACTAGTTGCTGTGACGTTTGCGATAGGCTTCAAGAAACTTGGCCACCCGGCCAATCGCTTCACGCAAATCATCCTCGTGCGGCAAAAACACAATCCGGAAATGGTCCGGCGCCGGCCAGTTGAAGCCGGTGCCCTGCACCAGCATGACGCGGGTTTCCCGCAGCAGTTCCAGAAAGAATTGCTGGTCATCTTCAATTGGGTACAGCGTTGGGTCGAGGCGCGGAAACATGTAGAGCGCGGCACTCGGCTTGACGCAAGTCACCCCCGGAATCGCCGTGATCAGTTCATACGCGAGATCGCGCTGACGCCGCAGGCGGCCGCCCTCACCCACCAGGTCGTTGATGCTCTGGTAACCACCGAGTGCGGTCTGGATCGCCCATTGGCCCGGCACGTTCGAACACAGCCGCATATTCGAGAGCATGTTGAGCCCTTCGATATAGTCCATGGCTGACTTTTTATCGCCCGAAACCACCATCCAGCCGGCCCGGTAGCCACACGAACGGTAACTCTTGGAAAGCGAGTTGAAGGTCAGCGTCAGCACATCATCACTGAGCGAGCCAATGGCCGTGTGTTTGGCACCGTCGTACAACATCTTGTCATAGACCTCATCGGCAAAAATCACCAGGCCATGCTCCCGCGCGATCTGCACAATCGCCTTCAGCAGCTCATCAGAATAGAGCGCGCCGGTCGGGTTGTTGGGATTGATCACCACGATACCCTTGGTGCGTGACGTGATTTTGGCGCGAATGTCGTTGAGGTCAGGCATCCAGCCTTGCGATTCGTCGCACAAGTAGTGCACCGGAGTGGCGCCCGACAAGCTGACGGCCGCCGTCCACAGCGGATAGTCAGGCGATGGCAGCAGTAACTCATCGCCGCTGTCGAGTAGCCCATTGGTCGCCATGACAATCAGTTCGCTGGCACCATTACCCAGGTAAATATCGTCCAGCGTCACACCCTTGATGCCTTGCTGCTGGCTGTAATGCATGACCGCCTTGCGCGCCGCAAAAATGCCTTTGCTATCGGAATACCCAGCCGAGTTGGGCAGATTGCGAATCATGTCCTGCTGGATCTCCTCCGGCGCGTCAAAGCCGAATACTGCCAGGTTACCAATATTGAGCTTGATGATCTGGTGACCTTCCTCCTCCATCTGGCGCGCTGCATCCATGATGGGGCCACGGATGTCGTAACAGACATTGGCTAGTTTGGCTGATTTTCGAATGATCTTCAAAGTCCCTCCGGAGATAGGTGGTGCGGGGCGAAACTTATAATTTGACCACAGTTCCCCGCAATATCCCCTGATGATTCAGCACCCCCACCAGACCCCCTCTTTTCAATCATGAAAATGCAACCCGACTTCATTGGCACACAATCAATCAGCGGCTACGGCCCAGGCTGGATTGGCATTGGGATTGAAAAGATCAACACCAGCGTGGTGATTGGATCACGGGGCGAACGCTTCCACTGGGCTTGCCAGCGTTTCGAAGACCTGAGCCCTGATCACTTTGCCCAACTCGCCGCCCTGAACACCGAACTGATCATTTTCGGCAGTGGCAACCGGCTCCGGTTTCCGCAAGCCAACTGGCTAAAGCCTTTGATTGACAAGCAAATCGGCATTGAAACGATGGACACCCAGGCGGCCTGCCGCACCTACAACATTCTGGCCGGCGAGGGGCGCTGCGTGGCCGTCGCACTGCTGCTGGAAACCCCTTCGGGTTAATACCGGTACCCGCGCGCCGCGTATGCATGATTTTAAGAGTAAAATTAGAGCTTGTAGTCGGGGGTGCAGAAGCGCTGTCAGAGGACAAGGCCCACGACTTGAGCGAATGACGCATCCTGTCACACGAGATTGAAGAACCATGGCGATTGTTGTCGATAAACCCATCCCTGAATTTGAATCCAATGCCACCAGTGGCATCAGGGTGTCAAACACCTCCCACCTCGGAGAAACCGTCATCCTGTACTTCTACCCGAAGGACAACACCCCGGGCTGCACCACCGAAGCGATGCAATTCCGTGACCGCTACAAGGACTTTGTCAAGGCCGGTGCCACGGTATTTGGCGTGTCGCGGGACAACATGCGCTCGCACGACGAGTTCAAGGCCAAGCTGGAGCTCCCCTTTGAATTAATCGCTGACACAGAAGAAAAAATGTGTCACATGTTTGGCGTCGTCAAGAACAAGATCATGTATGGCAAAAAGGTCAAAGGGATCGATCGCAGCACTTTCCTGATCGGCGCCGACGGCACCCTCAAGGAAGAATGGCGCGGCTTGAAGGTACCCGGCCACGTCGATGATGTACTGAGGGCCGTCAAGGCACTCAAGAAGACCGCGGCACTGGTCTGACACTCAATGCAGCCTGGCGCGGCAACACTGCCGATTCTCAAAGCCGCCCTGGTTTCATGGCGGCTTTTTAACTTTCCAAGCCCAATTTAACCCACTCCTTGCGAGTCAAACTCCCCATGCCATTGCCAACCGCCCCCGCCAAACGTGCTGCGCTGCTGTCCGAACAAGACTACGACCTGCCAGCCCGATCTCAACCCAGAGGGCGCCAGTCCCCGGCGCCATTGGCCGAGAGTCCCGCAGCAGAAAAAATGCCAACGCGCGCCAGCACCGAACGCCGTGACCCGACTGGAAAGACAGCCACTGCTTTCAGGAAAAATGCGCCTGCAGGCCCGGCCAAAGAAACGCTGCCGAGCCCATTGACAGACAAAAGTCAGCTCGAAGTCGAATCACCACTAACGGCGCCGGCACCGCTCCAAGCCAAGCCAAGGAAAGTCAAGCACACCGGTCCGAGCAAACTGTTTGTGCTTGACACCAACGTCCTGCTGCACGATCCGACCTGCCTGTTCCGCTTCGAGGAACACGACATTTTTCTGCCCATGATCGTGCTCGAAGAACTCGATGCCCACAAGAAAGGCACCACAGAAGTCGCCCGCAATGCGCGCCAAACCAGTCGCACGCTCGATGCGTTGGCGGGCCATCAAGGTGCCGACATCAGCGTCGGGCTGCCCCTCAATGCCACCGGCCGAAGGGAGGCCGGCGGCAAGTTATTTTTTCAGACCCAACTGCTGAACTACACACTGCCCACCAGTCTGCCCCAAGGCAAGGCGGACAACCAGATTCTGGGTGTCGTAGAGGCACTGCGCAAGCAACAGGCGACGCAAGCTATCGAGCCAGGCGCCAGCGCGCGTGAGGTGGTTCTGGTATCCAAGGACATCAACATGCGCGTCAAAGCGCGTGCATTGGGCCTGGCCACTGATGATTACCAAAACGACAAGACGCTCGATGATGGTGACCTGCTGTATTCGGGGGCGATTGCACTGCCCGCCAACTTCTGGAGTACCCATGGCAAAGCGGTGGAGAGCTGGCAACAAGGCGTGTACACCTTTTACCGCATCAACGGCCCCCTTGTCCCCAACCTGCTGATCAACCAGTTCGTCTATTTCGAGTCGCCCGGTGAGCCCAGCCTGTACGCCAGGGTGACCGAGATTCGTGGCAAAACCGCCGTCTTTAAAACGCTTAAAGACTTCACCCATCTCAAGAACGCGGTGTGGGGCATCACGACGCGCAATCGTGAGCAAAACTTTGCCATGAACATCCTGATGGACCCCGAAATTGACTTTGTCACCTTGACCGGACAGGCCGGCACCGGCAAGACCCTGATGGCACTGGCCTCGGGCTTGACGCAGGTGCTTGACGACCGGCGTTACAGCGAGATCATCGTCACCCGTGCGACTGTGAGCGTCGGTGAAGACATCGGCTTTCTGCCCGGCACAGAGGAAGAAAAAATGGGTCCCTGGATGGGTGCCCTGGACGACAACCTCGAAGTGCTGGGTAAAACCGACACCAGCGCCGGCGAATGGGGCCGCGCTGCCACCAGCGAGCTGATCCGCAGTCGCATCAAGATCAAGAGCATGAACTTCATGCGCGGGCGCACCTTTTTGAACAAATACGTGATCATCGACGAAGCGCAGAACCTGACGCCGAAACAGATGAAAACCCTGATCACCCGGGCCGGCCCCGGGACCAAAATCATCTGCATGGGCAACATCGCCCAGATTGACACGCCGTACCTGACTGAAGGCTCTTCCGGACTGACTTTTGCGATTGACAAATTCAAGGGCTGGGCGCACGGCGGACACATCACCCTGGCGCGCGGCGAGCGCTCGCGACTGGCAGACTTTGCGAGTGAAGTTTTGTAGGCAAAAATGCCAAGCGCCCGCGATGTCTTGACACCTGACGCGCTGGCGATGCTTCAGGCAATCGCGGCGGCTGGCAGCTTTGCCGCAGCGGCGCGCAGCCTTGGCGTGGTGCCCAGCGCCCTGACCTACCGGGTGCGCCAGGTCGAAGATGCACTGGACGTGTTGTTGTTTGACCGCAGCTCGCGTCAGGCACGCCTGACCGAGGCAGGTGCCGAACTCTTGCGCGAAGGGGCACGTTTGCTGGAAGAAATCGATGCCGTGGCCAATCGCGTCAAACGCGTCGCCACCGGCTGGGAGCCGCAATTCACCATCGCCGTGGACAGCATCATCTCCAAAGCCACGGTGATGGAGTTGTGCGAAAGCTTTTTTGCGCTCAACCCGCCGACCCGCATCAGGCTGCGCGACGAAACGCTCTCCGGCACACTCGAAGCCCTGACCTCGGGTCAGGCTGATCTGGCACTGGGTGTGGCCGAATCCAGCACCAAAGCCGCAATTCATGGCAAACCGCTGGGCGACGTGAGCTTTGTCTATGCCGTGGCGCCGCATCACCCACTGGCCAACGCACCCGAGCCACTCAAAGACGAGTTGGTGCGGCAATACCGCGCAGTGGCGGTGGCCGACACCATCACCCGAGGCGGTGGCATGACTTTTGGCTTGCTGGGCGGGCAAGACGTTTTTACCGTGGCCACCATGAAAGACAAGCTTGACGCGCAATTGCGTGGCTTGGGCTGCGGCTTCGTGCCTGAGTGCATGGCGCGCGCCTACATTGAAACCGCCCGCCTGGTCGTCAAGAAGATGGAACGGCCGCAGCGGGTGGTGCGGGTCAATTACGCCTGGCGCAGCGTCTCCAGGTCGGGGCCGGGCCGCGCCTTGCAGTGGTGGCTCAAGCAGCTTGAGAGGCCGACAACGCGAGCGGCTTTGCTGGAGCGGCACCGAGGCGTGTAAAGTCCACGACATACAACATTCTTTGGAAATAACGCTTATGACTTACCGCCAATCCAAAACCGAAGCCAAATCCGAGTCCCAAGTCAAACATGTGGCCGTTATCGGCGCCGGCATGGCCGGCGTCGCCTGTGCCCGTACCTTGGTGCAGGCCGGTCACAGCGTCACGCTGTTCGAGAAGAGCCGGGGCATCGGCGGGCGCATGGCCAGCCGCGACACCCCGTTTGGCACGTTTGACATAGGTACACAATATTTCACGGTGCGCGACCCTCGATTCATGCGCGCACTGGAAACCGTGCCGGGCCTGTGCAAACCCTGGAGCGCGAACACGGTACGGGTACTCGATGCCCACGGCCAGGTCGCGGCCGCCGGTTTGCCCGCCAGGGAAAC
>JADGRK010000427.1 GCA_017880985.1 Rhodoferax sp.
CGAGATCGGCCTGACGCCATCGGCCTTGTCCAAACTGGTGACGCGACTCGAAGACCGGCTCGGCGCCCGACTGCTACAGCGCACCACCCGGCGTTTGCAACTGACCACCGAAGGTGAAGCTTTCTACGCCCGCGCGCGCCCGATTCTGGCGGCCATGGATGAAGCCGAGGCCGAGGTCACCCAGGCCGGATTGAGCCCACGCGGCCTGCTGCGACTGCATTGCGGATCGGCCTTTGGCCTGCATCAACTGGCACGGGTTATTCCACCTTTCCAAAAACTTCATCCGGACGTCAAGCTGGATATCACCATCAGCGATCAGCCGCCCGCGGCGATGGAGGAAGGCATTGACCTCGCCATCCGAACCGGTCCGCTCGACGATTCGTCGATGGTGGCGCGGCGCATCTGCACTCTGGAACGGGTGATCTGCGCTGCCCCCAGCTATCTGGCGCTGCATGGCACGCCGCGCACACCGGACGATTTACAGCAGCACAACTGTTTGTGGATATCGAGCCTGCCAGCGTTGCGGCGCTGGCCATTTGACACCGACGACGGCATCCGGGTGGTGCACATTGGCGGCAATGTAGTGGCCAACAATGCCGAGACCGTGCTGCAACTGGCGGTGGCGGGTGTTGGAATTACGCGCCTGACCAACGTCATCGTCAGTGAAGCCATTCGCAACCGGCAACTGGTGCCGATCCTGACCGACTGGCACCATGTGGAGCCCGTGCCCTTGTTTGCCACCTATCCCAGCGGCCGCAATCTGGCACCCAAAGTGCGGGCGATGGTAAATTTTTTAGTGGAATTCTTTAAGGCTTCGGACCATCAATTCAACCCCCTCACGCCAGCGTCCGGGCCAGCGCCGGTATGAAGCAAACGCGGTGCTGGCGTGGCTTTGCGCCAGTCAATGCGCAACATGATCGACGCTTCTGCCGATATCCGGCCAACGGTGGTGCAGATAGACCCAGGCCATCAAACCGACACACATCATGGCCAGCGAGGTAGCCGCCATTAGAAGTTTCGAATGCATGACCAGCGGTGCAATGACCCCGGCCGCCAAGCCATTGGCGCTTGAGGCAATAAACGCCTGTAGCGACGACGCCATGCCGCGCCGCTCCGGATGCAAATCGAGTACCAGCAGGGTCACCACCGGCACCATCATGGCCCAGCCAAAGGCAAATATGGCAAGCGGAAACAGTGCCCACGCCACATGCGCCTTGAATACCCAATTGGCAGCCAGATTGATCACGGCAATCAGCAGCATGATCGAGAACCCGTACTTGATCTGCTGCTTGGGCGCGACTCTGCCGGCCATGCGGCCACTGACCCAGGCACCACCCATGATGCCGCTGATGGTGAGCACAAAAAACCAGAAATACTGCGTCGGTGCCAGGCCCAGGTGACCCCCCAGAAAGGCGGGTGCCGATAAAACATACAGGAACATGCCGTTAAAGGGCACGCCACTGGCCAGCGCCAACAACAAGAAACGGGGATCCAGCCCAAGTTGCCAATAGCCCTGCATCAGATTGCTGACCTTGAGCGGTTGGCGCTGCGTCAGGTGCAGCGTCTCGGGCAGCAGTTTGAAATTAGCCAGCCAAAGTGCGACGCCGACCGCGGTCAAAAACCAGAACACACTGTGCCAGCCGAGATGCACAAATAACCAGCCGCCAATGATCGGTGCGATGGCCGGTGCCACGCCAAAATAGATCGTGATCTGGCTCATCACCCGTTGTGCCTGTGCCGGTGGGAACATGTCACGCACTACAGCCCTCGAGACCACTATGCCTGCGCCCGTGGTCAGACCCTGCATCGCCCGGAAGAACACCAACTGACCAATGCTTTGCGACAAGGCACAACCGGCCGAGGCCAGCGTGAATGCCGCCAGGCCCCACAAGACGACCGGGCGGCGCCCCAGACTGTCCGAGATCGCACCATGAAACAGGCTCATGAAAGCAAACCCAAACAGATAAGCCGAGAGTGTTTGCTGCATCTCCACCGGTGTCGCGCCGACAGACTGAGCGATGCCCGAAAAGGCGGGAATGTAAGTGTCGATCGAAAACGGTCCCAACATGCCCAGCACCGCCAGCAACACTGCGAGCGCCCAGCGCGGCGCGCGCCAGAGTTGATTTGCGTCCGGATTCATGTCGCGTCAGCTCGATGCGCCCAGCAACGTGACCAGCACAATCACCACACCGAGAACCAGATTCACCATCACCCAAATGCGAATGCTCGCCAACGCCGCGCCGCCCACAGGCCAGGCGGCAGCGGCGACGGCGCGGGTGAGACGCTTGTAAAGCACCAGGCGGAGATAGCCAAAAACAGCCAGCATCACCAGCCCCAGCAGCGCCATCACCATCCATTCGAGCGGCATATTGAACTTGACGTCAGACTGCGCCATTTGTCTGGCGCTGCGTCCAATCATCCAGCCGCCAGTCGCAACTGCAATGACGGCGACCAGCGAGACGGCGTTAAAGAAGCGACCCAAAATAGCGTGCATCAAGCGGACGCGGTCCGGTGGCGGCAAGCTTGCCACCGCCGGTCGCAAAAAAAACTGGGCAAACACCATGCCGCCAATCCAGACGATGACAGACAGCAAATGAAGGGTTTTGAGGACGGTGTAAAACATGGGCGGGCTCGATAACAGTGATTGGGTGCGG
>JADGRK010000070.1 GCA_017880985.1 Rhodoferax sp.
CATGCGTCAGCCAGATTTGCTCAAGAACAAGACCAATCCGTGCGACTTCTGCCAACACCAGTTCCAAGTCACCGCCGGGATCAATCACGGCCGCCTTCATTGTCTGGTCGCACCACACCAGCGAGCAGTTTTGTTCAAGGGGCGTGACCGGAATGGTGAGATAGTTCAGCATGGATAGTGATCGTGAGCCATCGAAGTTGAAGCTGATTTGTAATTAGAGCATAACCTGCATTGGCAAGAACAAGGGCTGGTCAGGTGCCATCGACAAGAGCGGCGCCAACCCAGCGGCCATTGATGAGATTAAGGCCAGCAGCGGAATACCGATCAGCCAAATGTGTGCTGGCTGGCATCGAATTGTTGCACATAATTAGCAAAGGTCAGCTCCTGCTGGGGCGCAGCGTCGGCGCGTGCAATGCGTGTGGGAATGGGTTTGCCGGTGCGCCGATCGGGCTCATAGAAGGCTTCAGCTGGAATAATGCAGTGCTGGGCGCGCCGCCAGGCCTCCCTGAAACTCGGCTTTGAGGCAACGCTCTCGCTGCGGGCGTTGTAGGTGTACCGGGTAATCGTCGCATCGGCTGCCCAGCGCGGCACCAGACCAACCAGGCCGGCCAGGGCTTCGCGCGGCAGCGCCGCTTCATCGTCCCCCTTGACGAGCGGTTGGCGCCGGACAAAAGTGCCAAGACAGCCAGGTCAAAAAACGCATCGACCATGTCCCTGGATTCCCGCAGGTTCAGATCAAGTTGTTCAAACAACTGACTCAGTTGCGGGCTGTTTGAGCGCTACTTTGGCTGCACCGCGTCGATGCCAAGCACGCTGGAATCCTTGGCGCCGTGCCCGGCCGCGATGAGCTGGTCCATGCGGGCCGCCACCGACGGCAGCGCCGCCATCGGGCGATCGCCTGCAGTTTCCAGCATCAGCCCAATATCCTTGCGCGCCATCGTCAGCTCAAAGCTTGGGGTGAAATTTCCCTTCGCCATATTCATGCCACGTCCGGCCACAATCGCATTCAAGTCGATAAAGCCGAGCAGTTTGATGGCGTCTTCGGGACTGACGTTGCTCGCCTGCGCCATGGTCAATACGTCAGCAATCACGGCCGAGACGCCGATGATCATGGCGTTACCAAACAATTTATTCACGGCAGCCAGATCGGTGCGCTGGCCCAGGTATTCCAGCCGGCCGGTCATTTTGGAGAGATCAGACTTGACTGCTTCGAACAGCAGCCTTGGCCCGGCGACCATCATCGTACCCTGCGCATTGCGCGCCGCTGGCGGGCCCATGAAAACGGGGCAGTGCAGGTACTTCACCCCCTCGGCCTTGAGTCGTTCGGCACGTGCCGCGGTGCGTGTCGGAAGCGTGGTGGTGTGATCAATGATGATGGCGTCAGGTGAAAGTCCGCCGCGCGCTGCCGCCAGTACTTCTTCAACCACATCGTCATCCTTGAGCACCAGGTGAATGCGCCGTGCGCCGCGGACCGCCGCGGCCGGGGTCGCTGCGGCAACTACACCGAACTGCCCAAGAGCCCGAACTTTGTCGGGCGAACGGTTCCACGCTGTAACGGTGTCGCCCCGCTTGGCGGCGGCTTCAGCCAAGGCGCCGCCAAGCAGGCCGGCGCCGAGAAATGCGATATCTGACATAAGCTGGTTCCTTAATAGTTGGTATTACTGCGGCCACGCATGCGAGTGGCCAATCCGACATTCAGCTTTGTACCACGGTCTCTAAATGGCCGATTGTTCGGCCATCATTACCCGGGTCACGACCGGTTTCTGAGTCATCCGCAGGCTGTGCTGTGAAACCTTGGGAAAGCGACGGATGTCAACACCGTCCCCCTCGAGCCACTGAGCCAGGGTGAACAAATACATGTCACTCACACTGTACTGTTCACCCAGTACCCAGGGACCTTGAATGAACTCGCGCTCAATGAGGTCGAAGCACGCGGCCATGGTTTCAGGCACCTTCTTCTTCATATTCGCGATCGCTGCGAGGTCGTCAGCCCAGCGGGATCCGCGCAGCCGGTGCGCATGGGCCACGTGGACGGTTGAGCACAGGTAGCTGTTAAAGGCGTTCATGCGCGCCAACTCAAATGGGTCATCCAGTGGAGCCAGCCCGGACTGCGGAAAGGTCTGGCAAATAAACTGCAAAATTGCCGGGGTCTCGGTCAAGCTGCCGCGCGGAGTCACCAGCGTGGGCACCCGCCCCTTGGGGTTGAAGCGCAGGTAGTCTTGCGAGTTTTGCTGGCTTTTCGCAAAGTCGACGCGAACGGCCTGGTACTCGGCACCGGTGTGTTCCAGTGCGATGTGCGAGGCCAGCGCGCAGGTATTGCGAGCGTAATAGAAGGTAAGCATGCACCATCTCCAAAGGTCAAAGGGTTTGGCGACACCACCAAATCCGGTTCATTGTGGCGCCAACCGGCCATGCGTGTTGGCGGACCGCGTTTCGTTGCAGTTGCGCTCGTTCATTTTTTCAAAAAGTCTATTTGGCGAGCCAGCCCAGTCCTCTAGCATGAAGACTCTGGATGTACAGGCGGTCAGAGGTTTCGGTTACGGCCGTGGTTTCCGGGTACGCGCCACTGGGGTCTTGCAGGTCCGCCACGACCTTGCCGTCCTCAGTAAAGGCCATCACATGACCATACGATTTGGGTATCGGCCACAGCGCACGGGGCAAGCGCAGAGTGAGCTTGCGCAACCAGGGCTTGTCACCCATCTTGTCGGCGGTCGGGTTGCGCGGCTTGGCGAAGCCCAACCAGATTTTGCCATCGCGTCCACGCATCAGGTTGTCGGGGTAGCCTGGCAGGTTGTCAAACAGCACGCTGGCTTGTGAGCCTGGATTGGCGATGCTCAATTCATTGGCAGCGACTGCAATTTTCCACACACGGTATTTGCCGGTTTCATTCACAAACAGGGTTTGTTCATCCTGGCTCAGTGCCACACCGTTGGCAAAGCTAAGTCCCTGGACGACCACCCTTGCGGCTTTGGTGGCCGGGTCGTACTCAAGAATGCGGCCGGTGGCAGATTGCTCAAAAATGTCCAAGACGCTGGCTTCGAAGGTCCCGCCCCAGTCCTTTGGGGCGAAGCGGGCTGATGCATCGCTCAGATACATCTTCCCGTTCTTGGCGACAACTACCGCGTCGGCGTAGCGAATGGGCGCGCCGTTTATTCTGTCAACAAGCACAGTGATTTTGCGGTCTGTGGAAATAGACAGCAGGCCCTTCACCGCATCGGCGGCAATCATGTTGCCTTGTGCATCGAAGTCAAAACCCAGCACCCGTCCACCCGTGTTGACAAACACTTCCTGTGCGCTGCCGTCACTGTTCATACGCAGAATGTTGCCACTGGCTACCGTGGTGTAGAGCTTCCCGTCGGGCCCGAAGGCAATGTGCTCGGGGCCAACTTCGCCATGCAGGTCAATCATCTGCAAATTGGCCAGCTTGGTGTTGACGGCATGCACTCCGCTGTAGCCAGGGGCCGCGGGCACAACCCAGGTCACAGGGACAATGGGAACGGGCCACAACAGCAGGTAGGCCACCAGAGCCAACACCACGACCACAACAGCCGACAGAGTTCTGTTCATGAGATACCTTCCTTCCTGGTTTCACTATGAGAAATGATTGAGTCAATCTTTTTGCAGCGGGATATTCGCCATAAACAGGATACATGGCGATTAGACAGCATTCTTTGTCGTGTCAGGCGCCATTCCGGCACGCTGAGCCCATTGGAAAATTGACGTTCACAAACGCTATGGCGAACTGATGACAGGTGGCCTAAAGACCGCGCTGCCATTCGGGGCGCAGGCTGGCGGATTCCGGGCGGCCGATGGCATTTCTCACCTTCAGCAATAGTCGGTCTTTTTCGGCTCCCAGGACGCCTTTAAGGACCAGCCAGTTTGACGCATGATCGCTTCGAAACACGGTGCGCTTGAGCTCCAGCGCTTGAAGCAATTGTTCCATCTCGCAAAACAGTTCCTGCTGATTGAGCGGTTCCCAATCCGGATAAGCCTGGCGGAATCTGTCCTCACCCTGGGGAAAGCTGACCACCAGCGTTGCCAAAAATTCAGGCTGGGTCAGATTGACCAGGCGGGCAGAGTTTTCTGCGTGCTGCTTTGACAGCAGGCGACCGCCGAGGCCGTTTAGCAGCATGACCGAGCGGGTAATTCCGGCGGCGCCCAACTTGTCCAGGGCGTCCCGGGTCGTCTCGAAAGTCTCGCCCTTGCTTACTTTGCGCAAAACCTCGTCATCGCCTGACTCGGCGCCGACGTAGACAAGCGTCAAACCCGCTTCGCGCAATTCCAGCAATTCCTGTTCCGACTTGTGGCGCAGGTTGCGCGGCAGGCAGTAGCTGGAAATACGCCGGACTTTGGGCAAATGGTCTTTGATCGCCGCCAGCAGAGTCATGAGTCGTCGCGTTGACAAAACCATTGCATCGCCATCACCCAGAAAGACCCGCTGCACCGGGGTTGCGAACTGTTCACCACAATGCCGGATGGCGTCCAGGGTCTCTTGTTCATCGCGGACGTGAAACTTCTTTTGCGGCGCGGTGTACATCTCGCAATAAGTGCACTTGTTCCAGGAACAGCCATTGGTGACCGGCAAGATGAGCGACTGCGCTTCGCTAGGCGGGCGAAAGACCGGGTTGACATAACGAATTGGGAAATCTTGATTCACCAGCTGATTGTTTCAGAATTGCGCCATGGCGGCTTTTTTAGACGTGGACTGTTGGCAACGACTCAACATTGACGATCAATTTTTAATTGTGCCGGTCGAAAGCAGATCAGAGTTACCACTCGGATAACACTGGTCAGTCTAAAATTGATTTGTGTAGTCAATGGTCAACCGGTGCCAACACCGCTACAAAGCCGCCCCTGAATTTGAGGGACAACTTTTGGCGATCAAGCAAACCATTGTGTAAAGCGTAGAGTTCTCCCAACTGCCCAGCGCAATCACAAGCATCTCCGTTCCACAGCAAAGACCCGCTGCGGGCCCGCCAGCGTCGGGTCTGGCAACATTCTTCTACAGGGCGCTCTGATGACCACAGGGGAATGCAGAGTTGAAATGATTAAAGGAAAACCGACTTGCACAAGGACAACAGCACGAAAACCCACCAACCGACGCTGGCGGTTCCCAGCGGGCGCGGATCGCGCTTGGTCAGACTCGGATGGATGGCCACAGGCATTGCCGGGGGCATGGTGGCCGAAGGCGCCCGCCAGCTTGCCCAGGGAAATCGCCCCAAGGTAAGCGACCTGCTGTTCACGCCGGCCAATGTGCGCCGGGTCGCCGACCAGTTGGCCAAGTTGCGTGGCGCGGCGATGAAGGTGGGCCAGCTGATCTCGATGGATTCCGGTGATCTGCTGCCGCCTGCGCTTGGCGACATTCTGGCGCGCCTGCGCTCCAATGCCAGAGCCATGCCCAAATCCCAGGTCGTCAGCGTGCTGAACGCCAACTGGGGCAAGGGCTGGGAAAAACAGTTCAAGCACTTCTCTTTCACCCCCATGGCAGCAGCCTCGATCGGGCAAGTCCATCGTGCACAGGCCCGGGACGGACGAGATATGGCCATCAAAATCCAGTACCCCGGCGTGCGTGAAAGCATCGATAGCGATGTCGGCAACGTGGCCGCCCTATTGCGCATGTCAGGGCTGCTGCCCAGGGAGATGGATATCAAACCTTTGCTGCGTGATGCCAAACGCCAGTTGCACGACGAGGCGGACTACATCCGGGAGGGCAACTTCCTGCGCCGTTACGGCGAGTTGCTGGCCGACGCGCCCGAGTATCTGCTGCCGCAAATGCATCCCGATCTGACAACCCACAGCGTCCTGGCCATGTCGTTCCTGGGGGGTGGGCCAATTGAATCCCTGATTGACGCGGCGCAAAGCGAGCGCGATCGCGCGGTGGCGCTGTTGTTCGCCTTGCTGCTGCGGGAAGTGTTTGAGTTCCGGCTGGTCCAGACCGACCCCAACTTTGCCAACTACCGCTATGACACCGATTCACGGCAATTGATCCTGCTGGACTTCGGCGCCACCCGCCCTTACAAAGCCAGCATGGCCAATGAATTCCGGCGTCTCATGAAAGGCGCCATCACCGGCGACCGTGCGGCCATGAGCGCGGCTGCCATGGCGATCGGCTACTTCGATGACGCCACGCAGGAGAAACATCGACAGGCCGTATTGGACATGGGTGAGCAAGCCTTCGAGCCGTTTTGCCTTGCGGGTGAGTACGATTTTGGCGCCTCAGACCTACCAACCCGCATTCGCGTTGGTGGGACTGCGCTCGGCCTGGACAAGGAGTTCTGGCACCTACCGCCTGCAGACGCCCTGTTTCTTCAACGCAAGTTCGGGGGCCTGTATTTGCTGGCCATCAGACTGAAGGCCCGGGTCGACCTGCACGCGTTGGCGCAAGCGGCGCTGGTTTCACGCAAGCCTCACAGGAGCAACCCTCATGCAAATTGACCCGGCCCTTCACTCAACCATCGAAAACTACAAACTGCTGACCAATCTGGTGGTACCCCGTCCGATCGCGTGGGTTACCAGCCAGAGTCAAAGTGGCGTTATCAATCTTGCTCCATTCAGCTTTTTCAACGCGGTCGGCAGTGACCCGTTGTATGTCATCATCAGCATCGGTCGCCGCGACGACGGTGAACTCAAGGATACTGCCAACAACATTGAGTTCAGCCGCGAGTTCGTTGTCAATCTGGTGACCGAAGAATTGTTTGACGCCATGAATATTTCGGCGGCGGACTTTCCGGCGGGCCAGAGCGAACTCGAAGCGGCACACTTGCACACCGCACCCAGCGTTCGCATCAAGACGCCGCGTGTGGCACAGGCGCAGGCCAGTCTCGAATGCAAGCTGTTCAGTGCGCAGCCGCTCGGCGCAAACACCCTGTTTATCGGCGAAGTTGTCATGTTCCATGTGGCCGATCATTTGATCGGCCCGCGTTTGCATGTCAACAATTTTGCGCCCATCGGACGACTCGGCTCGCCTTCTGTTTATTGTCGTACCACCGATCGGTTTGATATTGCGCGTATCTCTTACGCGCAATGGCTGACCACCAACAAATAGGACGGAGTCAAGCAATGAGTCTTGCCCATTTATTGATGCGCCAGGCAAGCCAGCAGCCCGACCGGGAAGCGGTTTATTACGGAACGGCGCTGCATTCCACCATCGGTCAATGGGCCGCACGCAGTGCCGCACTGGCACAGCACTTTCGTAAATCGGGTTTGCTGCCCGGTGACCGCGTCGTGCTCTTTATGCGCAACCATCCGCGCTACCTTGAAATTCTGTGGGCCGCCTGGTGGGCCGGTTTGATCGTGGTGCCGGTGAATGCCAAGTTGCATACCCGTGAGGTGGAATGGATTGTTGACGACGCACAGGCGCGTTGGGCTTTTGTGACGGGTGACGTGGCGCCCGGACCGCTGGCAGGGTTGGAGCGGCAGATAGACATCGAAAGTGAAGAGGCCGATGGTCTGCTGTCAAGCCTGCCCGACGCCATGACGGTGCCGATCACGGCGCGCGCGCTGGGCGATGTGGCATGGCTTTTCTACACCAGTGGCACCACCGGGCGGCCCAAGGGCGTGATGCTCACCCAGCGCAACCTCATGACCATGGGGCTGAGCTATTTTGTCGATGTGGACGCGGTATCACCACAGGACACCATTGTGTATGCGGCCCCGATGTCGCACGGTGCCGGGCTCTATGCCATACCGCACCTGATGGCGGGCGCCCGTCATGTGGTTCCGGCCTCCGGCGCTGTTGACGCCGCCGAGCTGTTTGACCTGGGTCATGCGTTGGGGCCACTCTCGACCTTTGCGGCTCCCACCATCGTCAACCGATTGGTGGATCATGCGGCGGATGCCGGCCTCACAGCGCAGGATTGCGCCGCTGCTTTCAAGACCATCGTCTATGGGGGAGCGCCGATGTACCTGGCAGACATTCAGCGGGCATTGCGTGTGATGGGGCCACGCTTTGTGCAGATCTACGGCCAGGGAGAAACACCGATGGTTGCAACTGCTCTGTCACGCCATCACTTGGCCGACACCGCGCACCCAAAGTACCTGGCGCGGATTGCATCGGTTGGTGTGGCGCAAACCCCGGTGCTGGTGCGAATTGCGGACCAGCGGGGCATCGATCTGCCGGTGGGTGAAATCGGCGAAGTGCTGGTTCAGGGCGACAGCGTCATGGCGGGGTACTGGCGCAACCAGGACGCCACCGATGCAGCGATTCGGGATGGCTGGCTTTTCACCGGCGACGTGGGCTGTCTGGATGGCGATGGATTTCTGACCCTGAAGGACCGCAGCAAAGATCTCATCATCAGCGGTGGCTCCAACATCTACCCGCGCGAAGTCGAGGAGGCGCTCCTGAGCGCTCCGAATGTGGCAGAGGTCGCGGTGGTCGGTGCCTATGACCCGCAGTGGGGCGAAATCGTGGTGGCCTTTATCGTGCCAAAGCGCAACGCCCAAATTACGGAGAGCGATCTCGACCAGCACTGCCTGGCGCAGATTGCGCGCTTCAAACGCCCTAAAAAGTATGTGCTGGTTGATGCGCTACCGAAGAACAACTATGGCAAGGTGCTCAAGACTGAGCTGCGAAGACGTTTGCTGGATGAATCCGCTGTGACCGCTGAAGTGCCGACATGAGTACACTCATTGGCACCGGCACCGATGCGGACACGGCCGGTCCAAGCCTGCTGAATGCCGATGACACTGCGGCGCGGCTGCCTTATGCTGCCCTGGTCAGGGAAATCGAACTCCTGCTGCGTGACGACGCAGTGCAGGTTCCGGCCCGACTGGTGCAGCCGCTGCCCGGCGGCGGCAGCCTGTTTGTGATGCCGGCACTGGACCGTCGCATTGCGATCACCAAGCTGATTACTTTTACACCGGCCAACGCCGGGACGAACCGCCCAACGATCCAGGGTGATGTGGTGGTGTTTGACATCGTCAGCGGGCAGCGTCGGCTCATTCTTGACGGCCCCACGGTCACTGCGCGGCGCACTGCCGCGGTGTCACTGCTGGCAGCACAGTATCTTGCCGCAAGGCCCAGCGGCCCACTCTTGATCGTCGGTGCCGGTGCGCAGGGTCGGACTCATCTGGAAGCGTTTGTCCAGGAGTTGGGCGTCAAGGAGGTCGTGATTGCCTCACGCAGCGATGCGAGCGCCCGCTCTCTGGCGGACTACGCCAGGGCGCTGGGCGTCAAGGCTCGCGTCGTCACCGATCCGAATGCAGCGCTGGCCGACTGTCCGCTGGTGGTGACCTGCACCCCGGCCAGTGCTGTGGTACTTCAAGCCAACCCTCGACCGGACGCGTTTATCGCCGCCGTCGGCGCCTTCACGCCGAAGATGGTTGAGCTGAGCCCTGATCTGTGCCAACACATCGCCAGGAATGGAACGGTGGTGGTGGACACCAGCGACGCCGGTCACGACGCGGGCGACTTGATACAGGCCGGACTCGATGTCGGGCAGTTTGCCACGCTGCAGGATGTGGTGTGCAAGTCCCGGCCACGTTTGACGGGTCCGGTGCTGTTCAAAAGCTGCGGCTGGGCTGGCTGGGATCTGGCAGCAGCACGCACGGCTGAGCGTTCGCTCCATCCATGAGGGTTCCTATTTTCGGCAGTCGCCACCGACAGAAGCCGAGCCGTCTCTGCATTCAGTGAGGATGGCTGAAGAGTCGGCCTTGGATGG
>JADGRK010000428.1 GCA_017880985.1 Rhodoferax sp.
TGACATCGATCGGCGTAAGAAAAGTGGCTGTCGCCACAGGTGGGACGGTGGCTTGAATCGCGGCGCTCAATTGTCTCTTACGGCCCAGTCCAGCAGCGCCTCAAAGGCAGGTCGCGCCGCGTTGGCATTGGGGTGATTGGCGATGGCGACCAGCACATAAGTTTTGCCACTGGTCGCGTGGACGTAACCGCCCAGGGCGATGACGTCGCGCAGGCTGCCAGTCTTGAGATGGGCGCTGGCACGGGATTGGGCCTGGCTGCGCTTGAGCGTGCCATCCACGCCGACAATCGGCAGCGAGGACATTAGCTCGGGCATCAGCGGGGAGCGGTAGGCCATTTGCAGCAAGTGCGCCAGCGCCTGCGCGCTGATGCGCGCCTGACGCGACAGGCCCGCTCCGTTGTCCAATGTGGGCGCGTCGTCTGGGCCGATGAGCGTCTGCCACCAGCGGCGCACGATCTCGCGCGAGGCGGCGCGTGTCGCGACCGGGACTGTCTGCGCTGGGCCAGCGGCTTCGGCCAAGACACTGGCGGGGCTGGCGCTCTGGCTTTGAGCTGGCAGGCTGAGCGTCAAAAACACTTGTTGCGCCATGACGTTGTTGCTGTATTTGTTGATGTCGCGGATGACCTCCGCCAAGGGCGGAGAAGTCATTTCAAAAACCTGTGCCATGGTCGGCACCAGGCCTGCGCGCACTGTGCCACTGAGTTGGCCCCCCATTTCGTGCCACAGCCCTTGCACGGCGCGCACGTTGTAGCTATTCGGATCCGCATAGGCCACTGGCCAGACTTTCTCGGCGCAGCCAGCGGGGTAGCTGCCATTGAAGCGGATGCGGGTCGGGTCAGAAAAGTCGGCCCTGAGCGCGGCCCGGTAGTCACCACAAACGGTACTTGTTCCAGCGGCGGGACGGGTGCCATTGGCCAACGCAACGCTGGTTTGCATCTGCACGCCAAAAAGCGGCGGCTCGAACTGTACGTGCACGATGTTGGCACTGAGATCGGGCACAAAAGTCATCACCACTGATTTGAAGTTAAGCAGCAGCGCATCCGGCGCGGCGTTGTAGGGGCGCAGCGGCTCGCCATCAAAGCTGGCCGGGTCGGCCTCACTGGTCTCAAAGGCACTGCCATCAAGCACGATGTCGCCGGCTATTTTTTGAATCCCCAGGCCCTGAACCCGGCGCAGCAGCAGCCACAGCCGCTCAGCGACCAGCTTCGGGTCGCCCTGGCCTTTGATGTACAAGTTGCCATACAGGGTGCCCTCGCGCACCGCGCCTTCTACAAACACCGGCGTCTGCCAGGTGTAGGCCGGGCCCAGCAGATCCAGCGCGGCATAAGTGGTCACCAACTTCATGACCGATGCCGGGTTCATCGGGACGTTGGCGCGGTGGCTCAGGCGTGGCCGCGATTTGCCATCGGCGTCCACCACCAACAGGGTGATGGCGTCAAGCGGCACCTTGGCGCGGGCCAGGGCGGCGGCCACTTCGGGTGGCAAGGCTTGTGCCAGCGTCAAGCCACAGGCCAGGGCGGCTAAAGCGCCCAGCAGGCGGTTTCGATTTGACATGGCCTGATTATCGAGCCGCGCTGTCTGCCAGGAAAGTTAACGATCAATGGCCGCCACGGATAATGGCGCCATGCATTCTTCGTCAAGTCGCTCCACCCAACAGTTTTCGCCGCGCACGGTGGGCATCGCTGCTGCCATCGTCACGGTGCTGGTCTGGACCTCATTCATCATCATCGCCCGCGCCTCGGCCGACCCGACGCGCGGGGGCACGCTGAGCGCCTTCGATATTACTTTTTGCCGCATCGCCGGTGCCAGTCTGCTGCTGCTGCCGTGGGGTGCCTGGCTGGCCTATCGGGATCGCGCGCGCGGCATCAATCAGTCGTCGCTGCTGGGCCTGTCGCCGCTGTCTTTGCGCGTCACCGCCAGCGTCGGTCTGTTTGGTGGCTTGCTTTATGCAGTGGTGGCCTACAACGGCTTTGTTTTTGCCCCGGCGGCGCACGCCTCGGTGTTGTTGCCCGGCAGCCTGCCGCTCTGGACGGCGTTGCTGGCGACGCTGGTGCTGCATGAGCCGATCACGCGCGAGCGCGCACTCGGCCTGGGCTTGATTGTGCTGGGCGACCTGCTGGTCGGTGGCCTGAGTCTATTGCGCGCATTTGACGGCGGCCTGGTCTGGAAGGGCGACCTGCTGTTCATGCTGGGCGCGCTGTGTTGGGCCAGCTACAGCGTGCTGGCGCGCCGCTACCGCCTGGACGCGGTGCGTGCCACCTGCGCCATCACGGCCTTTGCCTTTGTCACCTATGTGCCGGTTTACACCGTTCTGGTGCTCGGCGGCAGGGTGCCGGGGCACTTATTCACCGCACCGTGGCGTGAGCTGGTTTTTCAGGCCCTGTTTCAAGGCTGGGGCTCGGTGGTGATTTCAGGCATTAGCTTTACCAAGATGATCCAGCACTTTGGACCGGTGCGATCGACCATGATCACGGCGCTGGTGCCGGGCCTCTCGGCTTTGGGTGCCGTGCTGTTCTTGGGTGAGCCCCTGTTCTGGAATCTGGCGGCGGGGCTGGCATTGGTGACGATCGGCATTCTGTTCGGGGTGCGCGCCGTGGCTCCAATTGCTATTAAAAGAGAAGCTGCTCACGCAGGTACGACGG
>JADGRK010000429.1 GCA_017880985.1 Rhodoferax sp.
GTCCTGCCTAATTTTTAGGCGGGAGACAAAAAGGGTGATCACCATGGAAGTATTGGGCAAGATTCGACGGATGTATTTACGCGACAAACTGTCGCTGCATGAAATAACGAAGCGCACGGGTTTATCGCGCAACACGATACGCAAATGGCTGAGAACGCCTGAAGAGACGGCGCCGCCGACGTACCGCAGGGGTGAGGGGCTTGGGAAACTTGGCGCGTTTCATGAGGCGCTGGAACAAGCTCTGAAAGCTGATGCCCACCGGTCCAAGCAAAATAGGCGTACTGCGAAGGCGTTGTTTGCGCAAATCAAGGCGGACGGCTACGCGGGTGGCTACAGCCAACTGACGGCTTTCATCCGCGACTGGCGGGGGCGCGAAGGCAAAGCGCCTCACGCCTTTGTGCCCTTGAAGTTTGAAATGGGCGAAGCGTTTCAGTTCGACTGGAGCGAAGAGGGTTTAGTGGTTGGCGGCATCTACCGGCGCATGCAGGTATCGCACCTCAAGCTGTGCGCCAGTCGCGCTTTCTGGCTGGTGGCCTACCCGAGCCAAGGCCACGAGATGCTGTTCGATGCCCATACGCGGTCCTTCGCGGCGCTCGGCGGCATTCCCCGACGCGGCATCTACGACAACATGAAAACGGCCGTTGACAAGGTCAACAAGGGCAAGGGCCGTGTCGTCAACGCGCGCTTTGCCGTGATGTGCGCGCACTACCTGTTTGACCCTGACTTCTGCAACGTTGCCTCCGGCTGGGAGAAAGGGGTGGTGGAGAAGAACGTGCAGGATAGCCGCCGGCGCATCTGGCTGGATGCACAGAGCCGGCGATTTGGCTCGTTCGCTGAACTCAATGCCTGGCTGGGTGAGCGTTGTCGGTCTTTGTGGAGCGAGTTGCGCCATGCCGAGCACAAGGAATTCAGCGTTGCAGAAATGCTGGAGCTGGAACAAGCCGAGATGATGCCGATGACGGCTCCATTTGACGGCTATGTGGAGAAACTGGCGCGGGTATCGAGTACCTGCCTGGTCAGTGTGGCGCGCAACCGGTACTCGGTGCCCTGTGAGTTCGCCGGCCAGCGGGTCAGCACGCGGCTTTATCCGAATCGGGTCAGTGTGGTCGCAGGCGATGCCTTGGTCGCGAGCCATGATCGACTGACCGATCGTGGTCAGATCCGCTACGACTGGCAGCATTACATTGCGCTGGTGGAGCGCAAACCGGGGGCACTCAGAAATGGCGCCCCCTTTGCCGACATGCCGGCGCCGCTCAAGCAGTTGAAGCATGGCCTGATGCGCCATGCAGGTGGGGACCGGGTCATGGCGCAGGTGCTGGCAGCCGTGCCCACCGCCGGGCTGGACGCGGTACTGGTGGCGGTGGAACTCGTGATCGAGTCCGGCGCGCTCAGTGCCGAACACGTCCTCAATGTGCTCGCGCGGCTCAACGCCAGCCCACCGCAGGCGTGCGTGGAGACGAGCTTGCAACTCAAGGAGGTGCCGCTGGCCAACACGGGTCGGTACGACAGCCTGCGTGGCATTGATGAAGTGGTGACCAGTGCGGTGGAGGTCGACCATGAGTGATGTCACGACTGAACTCAAAGGGTTGCGGTTGCACGGCATGGCCAGCGCCTGGACGGATTTGCTCGCCCAGGGGGCAACGTCAACGGAGTCTTCGCGGTGGCTGATCGAGCACCTGCTGCAGGCCGAAACCACGGACCGGGCCATGCGATCGGTCAGTCACCAGATGAATGCCGCCAAGTTCCCGGTGCATCGTGATCTGGCAGGGTTCGACTTTGAATCGTCCAAGGTCGATCAACATCTGATCAAGCAACTGGCGACGCTTTCATTTACCGATGCGGCACAGAACGCGGTGTTCATCGGCGGCCCCGGTACGGGCAAGACGCATTTGGCCACCGCCATCGCGGTATCCGGCATCGCTTTGCAGGGCAAGCGGGTGCGCTTCTACTCCACGGTCGATCTGGTCAATGTCCTGGAGCGCGAGAAGCACGACGGCAAGGCCGGGCGGATTGCGCTATCGCTGATGCGCATGGACCTCGTCATTCTGGATGAGCTTGGGTATCTGCCGTTCAGCCAGGCCGGCGGCGCGTTGCTGTTTCACCTGCTCTCCAAGCTGTACGAGCACACCAGCGTGATCATCACCACGAACCTGAGCTTCTCCGAATGGTCCAGTGTGTTTGGCGATGCCAAGATGACGACGGCGCTCCTGGACCGACTCACCCATCACTGCCATATCGTGGAGACGGGCAATGAGTCATACCGGTTCCAGCATAGCAGCGTCACGGCGAAGTCCCGGATCAAGTCGCGAGAGCAGACGCGCAAGGGTGGCAAAGCAACACCGCCCGATGCGCCGTTCTAAGCCGGCGCGCGGGGAAATGCGCTGCGGGCTACGCCCTTCGCGCCTTTCCCCGCACATGATGCTTGCGTAGAAACATGGAAAAGGAGAACGTCAAAAACCAGTTATTTGGTACACTTATCCACAGCTGCCGATTCAAAAGGCAGCGACCGGTCCTGGGTCAATATTCAATCGGCAGGGTGGGTCAATATTCAATCGGCGCGAACACCGCGCACCTCCACAAGGTAACTTCGTGGCTTGGGGTTGCACAACGCGAGGCACTGAACTCGACCAACCAACCCA
>JADGRK010000430.1 GCA_017880985.1 Rhodoferax sp.
ACACGGTTGAAACTCTTGCCAACCACCGGGTCGTCATCGACAACCAGTACTTTACGTAGTGCACTCATGATATTTCTCCTTCAAAAAACTGGTCTAGTCGGCGAAATTGCCACTAGCCCTGAACTCGAATCCTGGCCGCAATCTTTTTGGCTTTGCGCTTGGATTTGATCTAGTTAAGCAATCTACGTGCCAATCCTGATTCCTCTAAATTTGTTCTTTGTTATCAATTACTTATGTCTATGCGATGCGATATGGCAGAGTCCTGCATCCGGACCTTGAAATGATCGAAGTACAATTTTTCTATACGTCTTTACCGGGCAGCAGCAGCAAGTTCCCACTGAGTTCCGGGGTGGCGGCGGCAAATATTTTATTTATGCAGGGTTGGTGACAGGCCGATGTCGTGCCTAACCACGATGCAGGACGAGTTGCAAGATCAAGACAGGACGGCGATGTCTTCTGAGAAGATTGCCGAAAAATGGCAGGGCACGAGTGCATTCGATGCCGGATCGGAGCCGGCCCGGACTTTATCCGGGGGTTTGAGCCTCTGCCATCGGGTGTGTGCGCCGGCATGAAGCCGCTATGAGCACCGAAGGTGCTGTTAAGTTAAGAGCTTGCTATGACTATTCCACGGTAGCTGGCGGGCTTAGAGGCCTGAAATCTCAGGCACACTGAACTGCTTCATCGCGCCGCAGTGCCCACTTTTTGTGCTGCATGGCGCCATTGGCCGCATTGATGATATCGTCAGGCCCGGCGGGTTTGGCCAGGTAGTCGTAAGCGCCCAGCGTCACCGCTTCCTTGGCGGTTTCAACTGCCGGGTACCCGGTGATGACGACGACTTCACTTTCGGGCCATTTCTGCTTGATGGTCTTGAGAACCGCCATGCCGTTCATGCCAGGCATCAACAGATCGAGCAAGACGACATCGAACCGGCGTTGCCCCATCACTTCCAAGGCATCTTGCCCGTTGCCCGCCACTTCGACGTTGCAGTGTTCTCCTGCCAACGATCTAACATAACTGCGTCGGACAACCTCTTCGTCGTCAACGACCAGGACTTTGGCTTGCTGCATCATTTTGAGCACCTCATTGATCAGTTTGCCCAAACAGCAGCATTTTCCGTGCCATACCTCGATGCCATTGCTAATATTTCGTTAGTTATCAATAGGCCAAACGCGTTTGTATCGGTGCTGCGCAGTCGGCGGTTCAAAATTTGAATCCGTCGAAGTACATTTTTTGTGTTCGTTCTGACTTGGTCGTATTTTTTTTGATCTTTTGAAAATTGAACCGTTGCGTCGAAATCGTTCTGTCGGATGACAGTGGCAAGATGACCAGCCGTTAACGCTGGCTAAAGGCTGGCACCCGTTGGAACTCAGTCGTAGCGCAGCGTGAAGATCAGGTCCACGGCGCTTTTCTCCCCGGTCTGCGCCCGCAGGGTGAAGCGGCGCGACAGGTCATAGAAGATGTAGAGTGTGCCCAGGGCGCCGGCGAGGCTGCGCTCGTAGGCGACATAGAAATTGCGCGATACGCGCTTGCCTAGCGTGACGGTGGCTCCTCCTGTGACGCTGCTGCCATTGGTGCTGCTGGCGCCGCCGCGCACTGACAGTTCATCCAGCCCCAAGGCCTGTGCCAGACCGCTGGATAGACTTTGGCCTTTGCCGCCGAGCAGTGCCAGGGCTGCCTGCTGCAGCATCGCCGTCTCGGCGCCGCCGTTGGCGCCCGAGCGCCCGAGCACCAGCCACGCCAGTTTTTCGGCCTCGGGCAGGTCTGGTTCGGCATACAGCCGCACCACCGGGGACAGCGCGGTGCCGCTGATCTGCACGCCCACCCGCTGTTGCAGGTTGGGGCGCAGGGCCAGGATGTCGAGCGCCGGGTTGTCGTAGCGCCCGAAGAAGCGCAGCACGCCCTGTTCAATGTCGAGCTGCTGGCCATAAGCCTTGTAAGTGCCGCGCACTGTGCGCAGCGAGCCCGTCAGGCTCGGGGTCAGGTCACGCCCGGCGCTGCGCAGCTCCAGGCTGCCCGCCAGCCGGGTGACAAGGCCACGCCCGCTAATCTGGAAGTCCTGGCCGAGATCGAGGGTGATCGCCACGTCTGGCGTCACGCGCACGCCGGCTGCGGCGGTTGACGTGGTTGGCACCGTGGTGCCTGCCTGGCTTTTGTCTGGCCTTCGCACCAGCACATCGTCGCCCAATTGCGGTGCCGTATCGTCCGGCAGGATAAACAGCGCCGAGTCGGCCTTGAGTGTGCCGCGAATCGCCAGATTGGCCTCATTCAGGCGCGCCGTCAGCTTGCCAGATAGCACCAGCCGTCGGTCGGCGCGTGCGCTCACGCGAAGGGCGCTGGCGGTGGCGTCCAGCGCCATGCGCAGGCGCGATACCGCCCGGGCATCAGGTCCGGCCGCTGGCAACCACAGCACCGAACCTTTGATCGACAGCAGGCCGCCGCTGGCGCCGCCAGCGCCCTGCAGGGTGAATTCATCAATCTCCAGTCGCTGACCTTCCAGGCTGGCGTGCAGCGTCCCGTTGCTGAAATCAATGCCATCGACCACCGAGCGCAGCGCCAGGTCCTGCGCCGACAAGTTGCCGCGCCATTGCGGTGCGCCGCGTGTGCCCGACAGCACGGCGTCGGCGTCGAGCGTGCCA
>JADGRK010000431.1 GCA_017880985.1 Rhodoferax sp.
TGCCATCATCAAAAAGCCATTCAGTGCCGAGGCTGCGCCCGCAGCTTGTGGAAATGGCCCAACGGCACCGCTCTGGCTGCACGGCTGATGGACACCGTGGCCGAGCATGAACAGGTATTGCGGCAGCATGATGGCCCAGCCGTTTTGCACCCCGGCCAGGGTCAACAGCCCCATCAAGCTGCCACCGGTGATGGACAGGCCACCGGCCAACGCCACGGCGCGGCGTACGCCAAACCGCGCCAGCCAGTAGCGGCACAGGAAAGTGCCCAGCAGGTAAGCCAGGGCGTTGGAGGACATCAACAGCCCGTACTGCGTGGTGCTCCAGCCCAGCACCTGGATAAAGATAAATGATGAGGCCGCGAGAAAGGTGAACAAGCCGCCATAAGATGCCGCTGACAGCGTCGAGAAGGCGATAAACGTCGGATTGCGCACGATCATGGCCCAGCTGCGCGTCAGATGGATCGGTCGCAAGGCGTCGGGATTTTTTTGCGCCAGCGTTTCGCTAAAACGCCAGGCCACCAGGACCAGGCTGAGCGCACCAAATAGCGCCAGCGCCAACAGCGCGATGCGCCAACTGAACCAGGCCGAGAGCAAGCCCCCCAGCGGCGGGCTCAGGCAAGCGATCACCCCCAGGCCACTCAAGCCCTTGGACATGACACGCGCGCCCTGCTGGGGGTCGTAGAGGTCACGCACAATGGCCCGCGCGCACATCACGCCCGCTCCCATGGCGGCACCCTGCAGCGTGCGCCAGACGATCAGCAGTTCCATGCTCGGGGCCAAGGTGCTGGCAATGGCCGCCAGCACATAGGCGCTCATGCCGACGAGGAGAATCGGGCGCCGGCCAAAACGGTCGGACAGTGGCCCCCAGACCAGCTGCGACAGGCCAAAGGCCAGCAGCAGGGCCGACAGCGTCAACTGCGCCTGCGCCATCGGTGCGCCAAAACTGGCCGTCAGCGCTGGCAGCGCGGGCAGGTACAAGTCGGTGGTGACCGGTTGCAGGCCCAACAGCAACGACAGAATCAAGACTGTCAAGCCAGGCGGCATGCTGGCACCGATCGGGTTCACACTCATTGCCTGGCACCGAGCGCCAGCGCTGCGGCACGGGAGGCGGCGAGCTTGCCGGCATCGGGCGCAGCCTTTGTCGGCCAGCCCGCGAAGTGCTGCTCGGTGATCTCGCACAGTGCCGTGATCCAGGCCGGGTCAGCGTTGAGGCAGGGGATGTAGTGAAACTCCTTGCCGCCGGCCATCAAGAAGGCAGCGCGCCCTTCCATGTTGATTTCTTCAAGCGTCTCCAGGCAGTCGCTGGTAAACGCCGGGCACACCACATCGACCCGCTTGACGCCCGCCTTGCCCATGGCGATCAGAGACGGCTCGGTGTAGGGTTGCAGCCATTTGGCGCGGCCCAGGCGCGACTGAAACGTAATTTTGAATTGGTCTTTGGCCAGCCCCAATTGCTCGGCCAGCAGCCTTGCAGTCTTGAAGCATTCGCAGTGGTAAGGGTCGCCCAGATGCAGTGTGCGCTCAGGCACACCGTGGAAGCTCATGACCAGTTGATCCGGGCGGCCATTGGCTTGCCAGTAACGCTGCACGCTAGCGGCCAGTGCGGCAATGTAGCCGGCATCGTCATGGTAATGATTGACGAAGCGCAACTCGGGCAGGTTGCGCACCTGGCCAGCCCAGGCGTAGACCGCGTCAAACAGGCTGGCGGTGCTGGTGGCGGAGTATTGCGGGTAGGCCGGCAAGATCAGCACCCGGGTCGTGCCCTCGGCCTTGAGGGCATCGAGTTGCTGTGCGATCGAGGTGCTGCCGTAACGCATGGCGTAGCGCACCTTGACATTGTGGCCGCGCTGCGCCAGCCAGCCTTGCAACAACAGCGCTTGTTTCTCGGTCCAGACCTTGAGCGGTGAGCCCTCGGGCAGCCAGACACTGGCGTATTTGGCAGCGGACTTGGCCGGTCGAATGCGAAGGATGATGCCGTGCAGGATCGCCAGCCAGAGCAGGCGCGGGATTTCGATCACGCGCGGATCGCTTAGAAACTCCCGCAAGAAACGCCGCACATCGGTTGTCGTGGCGGTGTCGGGTGTACCCAGGTTGCAATACAGCACAGCGGTGCGCGGTGCCTGGCCGTGGCTGAAGGGCGGCTCTTTGGCGAAAGGGGAAAGCTTGAGGAACGTCATCTTGTTATTTTCGCCCAGTTCTTCCCCCACTCACTCTCCCCCGCCTCTCTGCCGCCCCGCCGGGCGGAAGAGAGGAGCCTCATTTGGCCGCGTGTTTGAAGTGAAGAAGTGCACGTGCGCAGGTGCGCTGGGGTGAATAGCATTTTTTCATTGTGGACGATATCCCCAATCCAGTGCGCCCCAACCACTGGATGCCGGGTCAAGCCCGGCATGACAATAACATCATCGCTCCTCCTCAACGCACCATTGTGCGTGTACTTCCTGGCTTTATGGACGCGGCCAAATACGGCTGTTAGCTCCCTCTTCCGCCCGGCGGGGCGGGAGAGGGCGGGGGGTATGAGTGGGGGGAAAAAAGAATCAAGAAAAAAGTGAGCAGGAATATTCAGCCGATTCACCGGAATCAGCGTGCCGGTGTCAAGGTCAGTGTGCTGCGGGTGTTGG
>JADGRK010000432.1 GCA_017880985.1 Rhodoferax sp.
ACTATGGATTCAAAGCGGTTGTCCATCTGTTCGGAACTGCACATTGCGCACGTGCAGTGGCAAGATGCGCCACAGATCGTGGCTTGGCGCTAATCGTGCCATCTGTTCAGCCACATCACCAAATGGTCAATACTGCGTGCCCGACTGACCAAGGAGATCGCAGGTCAGCACTTCGATGGCCCGATCTTGAGCCAAGTCTTGATGTCCTGCATTGAGACGGATGAGAGCGTCCCCAGACGTGTCGGCGTGACAAACTGACCCCGGGGTTCTCACTACCACCGCCAGCCCCTGAAAAGGTTGGCGGGTCTGCTTGGTCTTGTCCACTTCATCCTAAGTGAGGACATGACGCCGGCCGTGCGATTAGGTTCCTACCGCGTCACAGCTTCATCACCCGCCGCCCCGACACCTCCACCATCCCTTCGCATTCGCAGATAGACAGTTGCACTGCACGACTGAACAACCCTTGGTATTGGCCGAGCAAACGGGCTGTGGTTCAATGGGCCGTGGTACTTGCATCGGTCCGGTGCAAGTCGCGTGGCGCCAAGCCCTGGCCTTATCGTTTTGGCTGGCACATTGATTTGACAGACTGCCAGGCTGCATTGACATTTCTCAATGCAGTGGCTCCACCACCGATCGACACTTAATTCATATCCGTTCCATGTGATCGGCGGAGGTTTTTCATGTATCAGCGCATTCTCGTCCCCATCGACGGTAGCACCACATCTAACCAAGGACTGGATGAGGCCATCAAGCTGGCCAAGCTCACGGGCGCAAGCCTGCGCGTCATTCACGTGGTCGATGCATTGACCTTCGCCACCGGCTCCGAGCTCTACGGGGGCTTTGCCAGTGATGTGATTCCGCAGATGAGGGAGGCCGGCGAGCAGATTGTCGAAAAGGCCAGAACCCGTGTCAAAGAGCAGGGCATCAAGGTTGACTCCCTGCTCTTTGACAGCTTGTCCACCCGCGTGTCAGATATCGTTGTCGATCAAGCGAAGGCTTGGGACGCCGACCTCATCGTGATCGGAACCCACGGCCGACGCGGCGTGAATCGCCTGATGCTGGGCAGTGATGCGGAGCAGATCGTGCGCATGGCGCCGGTGCCGGTGTTGTTGGTCAGGGCGCCGGAAGTTAAAGAGAGTGCCGTCACACCGGCCTAGGCAACCGACGTTGCCAGGCTGAAGCAAAGCGCGCAGAACCTTGCCACCGCTATTCGCCCAGCGGTAGATACATTTGCAGCGTGTGATTTGAATCGTCTCGCTGCAGATCAATCGCCAAGGCGCGGATAGCCGCCTCATCCAGCGTTTCCTTTTCAAGCAGCGCGCGCGCACCACGCTCAAGCACACCGCGGTTGGCGCTCAGAATGGTGGTTGCATGGGCAAAGCCGCCCATCACAATGCCCCGGATTGCGTCGTCTATGCGCCGTTGGGTTTCTTGCGACATCTGAGTACCACTGGGCAGCATGCCTGCCGGCAGATCGAGCATTTGCTGGCGCTGCGGTTCAAAAGCAACGTAGCCCAGGTCCTCGTCCATGCCGTAGCGGGTCACCATATCGCGAGCAATGTCGGTGGCTTTGGCCAGGTCGTCAGCCGCGCCGCTGGAAAGCATGTCAAACACCAGCTTCTCGGCTGCCCGCCCACCCAGCAAAACGGCAATTTTCTGCTCAAGCTCAGTACGCGTCATCAGGTAGCGGTCTTCGGTCGGGCGCTGGATGGTGTAGCCCAGCGCGCCAATGCCGCGCGGGATGATCGATACCTTATGGACCGGATCAGTGCCCGTTTGAGCCAGCGCCACCAGTGCATGGCCCATCTCATGAAACGCCACCGCCTCGCGCTCCTTGGGGTTAAGCACGCGGCTTCTTCGCTCCAGGCCCGCGACGATGCGCTCCACGGCGGCGGTGAAATCTGGCAGCGTCACCAGGTCCGCCTTGCGCCGGGTGGCCACCAGCGTGGCCTCGTTCACAAGGTTGGCCAGGTCAGCACCACTGAAGCCGGGGGTCAATGCCGCCACGTCTTCAAGCTGCAGGCCTGGGTCGAGCTTGATCTTGCGCACATGCACCTTCAGGATGTCGGTGCGGCCTTTTCGGTCGGGACGGTCCACCAGCACCTGGCGATCAAAACGGCCGGCTCGCAGCAGGGCGGGGTCCAGGATCTCGGGCCGGTTGGTCGCCGACAGGATGATCAGCCCGACCAACGAGTCGAAACCATCCATTTCCGACAGCAGCTGGTTCAGCGTCTGTTCCTTCTCGTCGTGGCCGCCCAGGCCGGAGAAGGCGCCGCGTGCGCGGCCCAGCGCGTCCAGTTCGTCGATGAAGATAATGGCGGGGGCCCGCAAACGCGCCTGCTCGAACAGGTCGCGCACCCGTGCTGCGCCGACGCCGACGAACATCTCGACAAATTCGCTGCCCGAGATCGAGAAGAATGGCACGCCGGCTTCGCCCGCCACGGCCTTGGCCAGCAGCGTCTTGCCCGTGCCGGGCGGGCCCACCAACAGCACACCTTTGGGAATATGTGCACCCAGACGCCCATATTCCTGCGGGTGCTTGAGGAAATCCACCACCTCTTCCAGTTCGTGTTTGGCTTCATCGACGCCGGCCACGTCAGCAAAGGTGACG
>JADGRK010000433.1 GCA_017880985.1 Rhodoferax sp.
TCAACTTGCGTCCGGCAATTTTGGTTTGCATGACAAGGCAGCGACCGGCTTCAGAAATATAGCCCGTCTTCTGCAAGCCAATTTCCCAGGCCGGATTTTTTACCAGACGGTTGGTATTGTTGTACTGAAGCGTGCGGTTGCCGACTGCGACCTGATAATCCGGTGACGTGGTTAATTCACGCAGCTTTGGATCGCCATAGGCAACATTGACCAATTTGGCCAGGTCACGTGCACTCGACTGATTCTTGCTGGAGAGCCCGGTAGGCTCAACGTAACTGGTGTCGTTCATGCCAATTGATCGAGCCTTGGCATTCATCAGGCTCACGAAGACCGGCAGGCCACCAGGATAATTGCGGGCCAATGCATGCGCAGCGCGGTTTTCGCTGGACATCAAGGCCAGGTGCATAAGCTCACCGCGGCTTAGTTCGGTCCCTACTTTAAGGCGCGATGAACTGTGTTTTTCGGTATCGACATCGTCCTGCGAGACGGTGATCAGTTCATTCATGGGCAGATGGGCTTCACTAAGAACCAACCCTGTCATCAGCTTGGTGAGCGAAGCAATCGGCAAGACAGCGTGGTCATTCTTGCTGAACAGCACTTCGTTGGTATCCTGGTCAATCACCAATGCCACGCTGGATTTCAGATCGAGCGTGTCACGCCCACTGTGCAAGCCAGCCATTTGTCCAAACGACGGCTGGAGCGAGACGGTTTGCACCCGGACCACCGACTTGCGTCGGGCAACAACGAAAGATTTTGAGACTCTGGGCTTGACGACGCCGCTGCTCTTGGCAACCTTGACATGCTGGCGTTTGCGTTGCGCGGCATCGGCCTGCGGCAGGGAGACAGCGAGGGCAAATAACGTCAAGCCAAAGAAAAGAACTAGTCTGCGCACAGTGTCTCCAAACGAAACGTGTCGAAAAACGGGTCATCAACCCAAAATTTGACTGATTTCCTATAGACCTGAGTTTATACAAGAAAAGTCACCCAATATCAAATACTTGCGGGACTTTCTTAAACAATTACCAGAAACCTAGGTGATTACCCGGGGGCTAGCCCTGTGCCGCCACCCGATCGGCCTTGCTTCTCAATTTGCTGAGGGCGCTCAGGTAGGCTTTGGCAGACGCCACAATGATGTCGGGGTCAGCCCCAACGCCGTTGACCACGCGACCACTGTGTTGCAGTCGAACGGTTACCTCGCCCTGGCTTTCGGTCGAACCGCTGATGGCGTTGACGGAATAGAGCACCATTTCGGCACCGCTATTGACGTGCGCTTCGATCGCTTTCAGCGAGGCATCGACCGGACCGTCGCCGTCAGAGGCACTTTTTATTTCTTTGCCATCGACCGTGAAGACAATGCTGGCATGCGGACGCTCACCCGTTTCACTGTGTTGCGAGAGTGACACAAAGCTGTAGGGCTCCTTCTCGCGGGCCACACTTTCATTGCCGACGAGTGCCAGGATGTCTTCGTCGAAAATCTCGCTTTTTCGATCCGCCAACTCCTTGAACCTGGCGAATGCGGCGTTGATTTCGGACTCGCTTTCCAACTGCGCACCCAATTCCTGTAGGCGTTGCTTGAAGGCATTGCGGCCACTGACCTTGCTCAGCACGATTTTATTGGCGCTCCAGCCCACGTCTTCGGCGCGCATGATTTCATAGGTGTCACGCGCTTTCAGAACACCGTCCTGATGAATCCCTGCGGCGTGGGCAAACGCATTGGCCCCGACGATTGCCTTGTTGGGTTGCACCACAAAGCCGGTGATCTGGCTGACCATGCGACTGGCGGCCAGAATGTGTTGGGTTTCGATGCCAACATCCAGGCCAAAATAGTCACGCCGCGTCTTGAGCGCCATGACGACCTCTTCCAGGCTGCAGTTGCCGGCCCGCTCGCCCAGCCCATTGATGGTGCATTCAACCTGCCGGGCACCGCCAATTTTCACGCCCGCCAGTGAATTGGCGACCGCCATGCCCAGATCGTTGTGGCAATGCACCGACCAGACCGCCTGGTCAGAATTGGGTACCCGCTCGCGCAGGGTCTTGATGAAAGTGCCATAGAGTTCAGGAATGGCATAGCCGACGGTATCGGGTACGTTGATGGTGGTAGCGCCATCTTTGATCACAGCCTCGATGATCCGGCACAGAAAGTCCATGTCGCTGCGGTAGGCGTCTTCCGGGCTGAATTCGACGTCAGCCACCAGATTGCGTGCAAAGCGCACCGCCAGCCGGGCCTGCTCAAACACCTGATCCGGTGTCATGCGCAGCTTTTTCTCCATGTGCAGGGCGGATGTGGCGATAAAGGTGTGGATACGACTGCGATTGGCGCCTTTGAGGGCTTCGGCGGCGCGCGAAATATCGCGGTCATTGGCGCGCGACAGGGAGCAGACGGTGGAGTCCTTGATGGCATTGGCAACGCCTTGTACCGCCTCGAAGTCGCCGTTGGATGCCGCCGGAAAGCCCGCCTCGATCACATCCACGCGCATTTTCTCCAGCAGCCGTGCGATGCGCAGCTTCTCTTCCTTGGTCATCGAGGCGCCGGGGCTCTGCTCGCCGTCGCGCATGGTGGTATCGAATATGATCAAGTGGTCCTTCATCTCAGCCTCCAGTCGATA
>JADGRK010000434.1 GCA_017880985.1 Rhodoferax sp.
AGCCAATATGCAGCGCGCCTATCCGGCCATGGCGGTTGAAATTCAGACGGCGCTGGGCATCGAGGGTTTTGGTTTTGACATGAATGTGGCATGCTCATCTGCCACGTTCGCCATCGAGATGGCCGTCAACGCCGTTAAAACCGGATCGGCCCGGGCCGTGCTGGTGGTGGACCCGGAAATCACCTCGCCGCATCTGGCCTGGAAAGACCGCGACTGCCACTTCATCTTCGGTGACGTCTGCACTGCCATTTTGATTGAGCGGCTGGAGAGCGCCCCTGCCGGAGCCTTTGAAGTTCTGGGTACCCGCCTGCTCACCACGTTTTCCAACAACATACGCAACAACCTCGGCTACATGTCGCGCAGCGAAGATCGCAACCCGGAAGACCGCGATCTGCTTTTCTATCAGGAGGGGCGTAAAGTCTTCAAGGAAGTGTGCCCGATGGCATTTGAGCACATCACCAAACACCTCGCACATCATGGTCTGGCACCCAGTGGCGTGCGTCGCTTCTGGATGCATCAGGCCAATTTGGCCATGAACCAATTGATTGGCCGCAAACTCCTGGGACGTGACGCCACAGCGGACGAGGCGCCCGTGATTCTGGATGAATTTGCCAACACCGCATCAGCCGGATCCATCATTGCTTTTCATCGGCACCACGAGGATGTGAAGGCCGGTGAGGTGGGCGTGATCTGCTCGTTCGGCGCTGGCTATTCGATTGGCAGCGCGGTGTTGCGCCGCACCTGATTAGCCCAGATCACGTTTCAGGCGGATTTCCTCGACCTTGACCGCACCCATCGGGACGGTTTTGATGCTGGTCATCTCACGCTTGAAGCCCGCCAACTCGTGAAAGCGCAAAGCGCGCTCGTTGCCCAGCGGCACCCATAGCGTGACCTTGGTACAGCCTTCGTCGATCAAACCTTCACGCGCCGCGTCCCACAGGGCCAGGCCAACCCCTTGACCCCAATGCGAGGTGGCAACGTAAATTGCCCAGATCTCCCCAGTGGTGGGCGGCGTGCCCTTGTCGCGGGAACGATCAAAGCCGACAAAGCCGACCACTTTCTCACCCTCCAGCGCGACATAAACCTGCGGCTCGCCGAATTCAATCGCATCGCGCCAGTAGGCCACGTGCTGGTCTGCTGTGAAGGTGCGGACCGGGTTGTTGGATAGCAAGCCCTTGTAAGCCGCTTGACCGGCGCTGACACGAATTTCGGCAATGACACTAACATCGCCCGGCGTGGCGGGCCGGATTTTGAAGTTGGACGGACTGGGCATGAAAAATGCCGGGGTCAACCCGGCGAATAGTAAGAACTGGAGCCTGATTGTCGCCGCAATCGATCAGGGTTCTGGGGAAAAAAGCCTGTTGTGTTTCGAATGCTTCTCCAAACTGGCGTTGGCGGGCAGATAATCCAGCAGCCAGCCTCAATTCGAACGGTTGGGTATGTACTTTAGGAGCAAAAAATGGCAAAAGGTCAGCAAAGCAACAAGATGGTAAAGAAACCGAAAAAGGACACTGCGCCGCCCAAGCCGGTATCTCCTGACGCGGTGCGCCCCACCATCACTACCGTCGTGCCGGTGCGCGGCAAATTGAAGAACGCGCCATCGCGCAGTTCGTAGGCAGCACCTGACCAGATCGGCGGCGCTATTCCTGGCAATGGGGATGAAATGTGCGAGATGATCTGACGGTGCTGTATGCCGACGCTGCCCTGTTGATATTGGACAAGCCGAGCGGTTTGCTGTCCGTCCCCGGGCGGGGTGAAGGCAAACAGGATTGCCTGAGTGCGCGCGCGCAGTGCTGGTACCCGGATGCGCTGGTAGTACACCGGCTGGACATGGCCACATCTGGTTTGATGCTGATGGCGCGTGGAGCCGCGGTGCAAGGCGTGTTGAATCAGGCGTTCGCCAGCCGTAGCGTGACCAAGCGTTACGTCGCCATCGTCGATGGAAAGTTGGCGCAGTCACAGCCAAGCTGGGGTTTGATTGACCTGCCCATCAACGTGGACTGGCCGAACCGGCCGCGCCGCATCATTGACCACGAACTTGGCAAGCCCAGCACGACACGCTGGCGTGTGTTGTCACACAACGAAGCCGATGACACGACCCGCGTCGAACTCGAACCGGTGACAGGGCGATCACACCAATTGCGCGTGCATTTGCTGGCCTTGGGGCACGCCATTGTTGGCGATGCGCTGTACGCCAGCCCCCGAGTGCAGGCCATGTCGGAGCGATTGCTGTTACATGCCTGCTCACTTGAAATATGTCACCCCGTGAGTGCACAACCGATATGCTTTTTCAGCACGGCCCTGTTTTGAAAGGGCCACAAAAAAGCCCCGGGGATAGAGGCTTCTAGGGGCGTCTTCCGGACTGTACCGGAGGTCTATAACTTGGGCTTGGCGCGCACGGGACACAGAGGCTGCCCGGGCAAGCCAATGTTCTGATGCGACATGCCATGACGTACCATGCAGCCATGGAGCGGTCCATCATCCTTTTTGGCGCATTTGATCGCCATAACTTCGGCGATCTGCTGTTCCCCCACATCGCTGCAGCCCTGTTGCCCGATGAAGATATGGTGTTCGCCGGCCTGGCGAGCCGTGATCTGCGCCCTTA
>JADGRK010000435.1 GCA_017880985.1 Rhodoferax sp.
TGGTTATGTGGTCGGTAACATGAAGGAAATCCGTCGCATCTTTTCGCTCTTCGACATCAAGGTGAACGTCCTCTGTGACCCGTCCGGCAACTGGAACACGCCCACCGACGGCGAGTTCCGCATGTACGCCGGCGGCACCACCAAGGAAGAAGTGATTGCGGCACTGCACGCCAAAGCCACCATCGTATTCCAGGAATATTGCTGCGAGAAAACGACCAAGTTCATCCGCGAACACGACCAGGAAGTCGTGGTGCTCAACGCGCCCGTGGGCGTGGCCGGTACCGACAAGTTCCTGATGGAACTTTCGCGTCTCACCGGCAAACCCATTCCCGCTGAGCTGGAGCTGGAACGCGGCCAGGTGGTGGACGCCATGGCGGACAGCCAGGCGCACTTGCACGGCAAACGCTTTGCGCTCTATGGCGATCCGGACCAGATGTTGGGCTACGCCCAGTTCCTGCTGGAGTTGGGTGCGGAGCCGGCCCACGTGGTGGCTACCAACGGCGGCAAAGAGTGGGAAATCAAGATGCAATCATTGTTCGACTCCTCGCCTTACGGCGCGGGTTGCAAGGTCTATCCAAAGCGCGACCTGTGGCATCTGCGTTCGCTGTTGTTCACCGAACCGGTGGACTTCCTGATCGGCAACACCTACGGCAAGTTCCTGGAGCGCGACACCAAGACGCCGCTGGTGCGCATGGTGTTCCCGATCTTTGATCGCCACCACTACCACCGTTATCCGACGTGGGGCTATGACGGCGCGCTACGCGTCCTGGTGACCTTGCTGGATGAATTCTTCGAAGCGCTCGACGCCAACACCATGGGCATCGCGAAGACCGACTACAGCTACGACATCATTCGTTGAAGGGGGCGCATCATGGCCAACGTAACCTTTAGTTCCCCGCGCATGAAGAAGGACCTGACGGTGTACGCCGTCGCTGGTGACACCAGGACGCTGCTGGCTGTTGCCCAGGCAAACAAGGTACCGCTGGAATTCGAATGCCAGAACGGCGAATGCGGCTCCTGCCAGTTGCAGGTCACCGTGCTCTCGGGCAAGACGCCGATCGGCGTGGCGCTGACCGAGAAAGAAAAAGCGGTGCTGCGTTTTGCCGGCAAGATCACGGCGCAGCAGATTGCCGACGCGGAGACCAAGGATTTGCCGCCGCCGTGGCGACTGGCTTGCCAGTTCGTTGTGCGCGACGAGGACATTCTGGTCAAGTTCTGACGATGGACAGCGTCTACATCAAGACCACGCAGGACGGCCGCTTGGTCGAGGTGATCGATGGCTGGATCTGCCTGGGCGGCGTGCGCGAGGCCGATAGTCTGATCCCGCTGGAGGAACACCCGAACCGCCAGGCCATGGCCAGGGCGGTTACGGGCGCGACGCATGGGGCGGGGCGCCTGCCATTCACCCTGCCGCAGGCGGCGATTGCGCAAAATGCGCTGTCCGCGGCGCAGCGTGTTTTCGACGCCAGTCCTGCAGGCATCACGCAGCGTCTGCGCAGGGCAGTGTGGGCCAAGGCCACGGCCGAAGGCGTGGATTGAATGGGCGATCAACCCACAGGGAGCAAGCCGTGATCCATGTGCTGGAAATAACCGGTCCGCGCCAGGCGCGCGCCTGGTTTGCCTTTGATAGAGAAGATTTGTTGCGCACACTTGAGACGCTGGTGACGCGTGCCGCAGAGCACTGCGTGTACTGGGATGACTCGGAGGCACTGGCGGCTTTCGAAGGCGGCGATCCACGGATCGCGGGCGCATCCGGCTGGTGGGCGCGGCGCGCGCTGTACAACCAGTTGGTGGCGCTGGAAGTGCTGGCAGACGACTGCTGAGGCGGGTCCCATGCTGCACCGCATGCAATGGGACATCGTGCAGGGCAGTGGTCAGGCGGTGCGCGCCTTGCTGGAACACTTGCAAAGCGAGCAGGAACTGTTTGCCAGTGCCACCAACACCTTGAAAATGGTGGAGGCGCACCTGCTGGTGATGGCGCAGACCTTGGCCCATCTGTCGCCGCTGTTGCGCCAACAACTAGTGCAACTCGACTGGCACGGTTGGCAGCAATTGCAGCAGGTGCTGGAGCAGGACGTGCAGCCTCGGCGTGAGGAAGTTTGGTATGGCATACATGCCCTGGTGCCGGCCACGCTGGAACTGATGGCGCAGTTGCGTCGGCGGTTGCCGGCGTGGTTTGAGATCGGCTATTGAATAAGGAACCGTATGAAGACCGTTGAAGAGTTTCTGGCCCACACGATTCAATTGGAGAGTGAGGCCGCCCTGCGTTTCGGCCAGCTCGCCGACGCCATGGCCACGGTGGGCAACCGCGAAGTCGGGCGTTTGTTCCGGCGCCTGGCCGACTACTCGCTGCTGCATCTGGGTGACGCCCGCGAGCGCGCGGGCTTTCGTACCCTGCCGGTGATGGCCTCGGAAGACTATCGTTGGCCCGACATCGAGAGTCCCGAGGCTGCAGCGATCTGGGCTGCGGATCCTTTCATCGGACGGGAGCAGGCACTGCATGTGGCGCTGGACGCCGAGACCGCCGGCCTGAATTTCTATACCGAAATCCTGCAGACCACGACTGACCCGGAGATTCGTGTGCTGGCGCA
>JADGRK010000436.1 GCA_017880985.1 Rhodoferax sp.
TTGTCGCTTGTCGCTTGTCGCTTGTCGCTTGTCAGTCTAAAGCCCCATTAGAGTCGTTGCAGTAGGACTTTTTGCTCTATCGAGGTCATCCATCCCGCTCCTCGGCGACATCACTGGGGAAAAACCAGCGGACATCGAGCGATTTTGAGATTTGGCACCTACCCCGCTACGATCGTGCCAACGGCTGTTAAAGCGCGTTCAGTCAAGGTACCCATTTCAGGTTCACAAATGATCGCAACGTTACTTCTGGTCACGGGAATATTGTTCTTCTGGCTGGTTCTCAAGGCTTTCACCTCGCGGGAAATCAAGACCCGCGGATGGGGGTTCCGCACCCGCATGTACCGCCGGGACAGCGAGCCTGTCAGGTACTGGGTAAGTTTGTCGTCTTACCTAGTGATCGCCGTTTGAATATGTATTTATCGCACTTCAATATGACTTTCAGGCAATTGATTTGCTATTAATAACGTAGCTGCTTGCGCACATTAATAAAGCGATACAGTCGTATATATCCATTATTATTTAAAATACATGTCATTCGTTTTACGCATATCAGATACATTGCGTCGGCTGAATTCTCAGTTTAGTGCGTTTGGCTATTTTCTAGACATTGGCACACAGCAAGTAGCCGCATCTGCGCGTTGCGCCCGCTTCACCGTTGCGCGTCGCACGCACGTTAAACTCCCCCCATGACCCCGGCCCTCCAGCGCGCCGCCGTTTTCGCTACCGCGCAGCTTCGTCGCCTCACGGGCGCCATTCGACAACACCCCTTCCGCTCGGCCTTGGCGCTTCCCGCGCTGATGCTGCTGTACGGACTGGTGTTGCTTCCATTCACGCCCAGCATTGGCGACCTGCGCAAAGCCAAGTCAGAAGCACCATCGGTGCTGCTGGCGTCCGACGGGAGCGTGCTGACCGAGTACCGGAGCATCAATCGCCAGTGGGTCACTTTGGACAAGATTGCGCCCCACGTGGTGAACGCCTTGATCGCCACGGAAGACCACCGCTTTTACGAGCACCACGGCATTGACTTTCGCCGTATGGTGGGGGCGCTGCTCAGCACTTTGTCGGGCGATCTGCAGGGCGGCTCGACCATTACCCAGCAGCTGGCGCGCAATCTCTACCCCGAAGAAATCGGCCGCGCCACCAGCATCACGCGCAAGGTCAAGGAGGCGATCACCGCGCTGAAGATCGAGGCGGTGTATTCCAAGCGCGAAATTCTGGAGACCTACCTCAACACCGTGCCCTTTCTCTACAACGCCTTCGGCATCGAGATGGCTGCGCGCACTTATTTTGACAAATCGGCCGACAAGCTCGACGTGCTGGAGAGCGCCACCCTGATCGGCATGCTCAAGGGCACGAGCTACTACAACCCGGTGCAAAACCCTGAACGCGCGCTGCAGCGCCGCAACCTGGTGCTGACGCAGATGGCCAAGAACGGCAAGCTGGACCCGGCCCAGGTCGAGCGGCTGGCCAAGCGGCCACTCAAGCTGGAATTTGAGCGGCAGGTCGAGTCGCTGGGACCGGCGCCGCACGCGGCCCAGCACCTGCGTACATGGCTGATCGCCTGGGCCGACCGCAAGGGCTACAACATTCAGGCCGACGGACTGCGGGTCTACACCACCCTGGACCCCAAGCTCCAGAAGGCTGCCAACCAGGCGGTGGCGCGGCAGCTGGCACAACTGCAAATTCTGGCAGACCGTCGGCGCAAAGCGGGAGCAGAGGGCGCGGTGCTGCAGGCCGGTTTTCTGGCGCTGGACCCGCGCAGTGGCGCGATACGCGCATGGGTGGGTAGCCGCGACTTTGCCCAAGAGCAGTTTGACCATGTGAGCCAGGCGCGGCGCCAGCCGGGCTCGACCTTCAAGCCTTTTGTCTATGGCGCTGCGTTCATGCAGGGCTTCAGTCCGTCGGACACTTTCATGGATGAGGCCGTGGCCATCAGGTCGCCAGGCGGCGAAGTGTGGACGCCCAGCGATGCGACGCCGCCCAGTGGCTTGGCCACCAGCCTGCGCGATGGGCTGGTGTATTCCAAAAACACCATCACCGCCCAGCTGATGCAGAAAGTGGGGCCGGCGCGCGTGGGGCAGCTCGCGCGCGCCATGGGGGTGCGCCAGAGCAAGCTGGATCTGGTGCCGTCGCTCGCCCTGGGCACCAGCCCCGTCACGCTGATCGAAATGGTTGCGGCCTACGGCACCATCGCCAATGGCGGCAACTACAGGCCGCCGGTGCTGGTGCTGCGTGTGGAAGACCGCAACGGCCAGTTGCTGGAACAGTTTGAGCCCGTCAAAGAGCCCGAGCCAGCCATGCCGCGTGCGCAGGCACTGACCCTGGTAAACGCCATGCGCGGTGTGATTGACGAGGGCACGGGCGCGGCCATTCGCCAGCGCTACGGCATCCAGGCCGACCTGGCCGGCAAGACCGGCACCACGCAGGACAACACCGACGGCTGGTTCATCATGATGAATCCGCAGCTGGTGGCGGGGGCCTGGGTTGGCTTCAACGACAACAGCGCCACCATGGGGCCCTGGGGCCAGGGCGCACGCAGCGCGCTGCCGATGGTGGGGGAGGTGTTTCAACAGGCATTTCGCAAC
>JADGRK010000071.1 GCA_017880985.1 Rhodoferax sp.
GTGGATGAATATCTGGCAGCTCTCCATCCTTGGGCTCATGGTGTGGATCACAGGCGCCCGCTCAGGCACATTGTGCGGCTATGCAGACTGGTTCCGCAGCCTTGAGCAAGTCGACCAGGTTCAACGACAAAACCAGCCCGGCGCCCCAGAGAGTGGACAACCCAACGTCATGCTGACCTGGTTCATGGGCCGCATTCTGGAGCGCATGCCGGTCGATGATTACGTGGCGGGCACGGATGCATTGAAAATAGAGCTGACTTTGTCCTGGTTGACCCCAAGGCGACACGGGCGCGCTGGAAGGTTGCAGGGTAAGACTGGTCGTTGTTCGAGTAGGTCACGTATGAACCCGGTGTTTGAGGTGGACGGCACAGAGGTGATGCTTCATCCACTGGACGAACTGCTAACCCGATCATGGGGTTAGCGCAATATTTCTGGAAATTTATCGAACGGCCGGGGCCGCATGATCCAGGTCCGGGCGCTTGAAGGGGTCCACATGCGTCATCAAGTTGAGCACCCGGTGGCGCTGTAGCACCCGGGCACGCGCCGCCACGGCAATGTCGTGGCCTTGTTCCACGCTCAGGGTGGCTTCGACCTCCAGGTGCGCATCCACCACGATCATGTCGCCCATTTTGCGGGTTCGCACATCGTGCACATTGCTGATGCCGGGCGTTTCCAGCAGGGTCTGGCGGATGGCCTGCACTTCGGCCTCGTCCACGGCGCGGTCCATCAGGTCGTGCAGCGCGTCCCAGCCGAAACTCCAGCCCATTTTGGTCACCATGAAGCCGACGATGGCGGCGGCAATCGGGTCCAGGATCGGGTAACCGGCCAAGTTGCCGATGATGCCAAGGCCTACCACCAGCGACGATGCGGCGTCAGAGCGGGCGTGCCAGGCGTTGGCCACCAGCATGCTGCTTTTGACGCGTTTGGCGACCGACAGCATGTAGCGAAACAGCAGCTCTTTGGCGGTCAGGGCGCCAGCCGCCACCCACAGGGCGACGATGTGCACGGTTGCGATGGTCTCGGGTGCTTGAAGCTTTTGCGCCGCCGACCACAACATACCCAGTCCGACCACCAGCAGCAGCACCCCCAGCACCAGTGAGGCGGCGGTTTCAAAGCGCTGGTGGCCGTAGGGGTGGTCGGCGTCGGCATCTTTCTGGCTGTGGTGGCTGGCGAACAGCACCACAAAGTCGGCCACCAGGTCCGACAGCGAGTGAATGCCGTCGGCAATCAGGCCTTGCGACTTGGCCAGCACCCCCGCCACGATCTGGGCAATGGTGAGCAGCAGATTGACGCCGACGCTGACCCAGGTGCTGCGCGACGCGGCGGCGGCCCGCTCGGCCGGGCTGTGCTGGTCGTCTTCGGGGTCGTCGGCAAGTTGGTTGAAATTCATGGCAGGCGTAGCGCGCTTCGGGGCTGTTGGTCAACCCGGAGTTTAGGCCAACCTGGGGCGTGTGATGGCTCAGGTCATGTGTCGGCTGCCCAAGTTCTCGGCGCTACGCTCTTCGCCAGGGTGGCCGCCCAGGCTATAGGGAATCGACAGGAAGGCGACCAAAATGACCGGCACCAAGGCGGCCAGAACAACGCCCATGAATTGGCGTGTGAATAGGCGCAATGAGATGTCCATATAAATCCTTTGGTTGAAACGAATCGATGCCTGGATATTGGCACCAAATTCTTAACGGTGGCTTAGGGCCGGTGTTTCTACAATGCCAATATGACTTTTCTTGACCTGTTACGCCAAGCCGAACGCCAAAACGGCTCCATGTTGTGCGTCGGACTCGACCCCGAGCCCGCCAAATTCCCCTCTCACCTGCGCGCTGACGCGAGCAAGATCTTCCGCTTTTGTGCCGAAATTGTTGACGCCACCGCCGATCTGGTGATTGCCTTCAAGCCGCAAATTGCCTACTTTGCCGCGCACCGGGCTGAAGTTCAGTTGGAGCGTTTGATGTCCCACATGCGCCGTGTAGCGCCTGGCGTGCCGATCATTCTGGACGCCAAGCGCGGCGATATTGGCAGCACCGCCGAGCAGTACGCCAAAGAGGCGTTTGAGCGCTACGGCGCCGATGCGGTGACGTTGTCGCCGTTCATGGGCTTTGACTCGATCCAGCCGTACCTGAAGTACCACGGTAAAGGCGCATTTTTGCTGTGCCGTACTTCCAACCCGGGTGGCGATGATTTTCAGAACCAGCGGCTCGCCAGCATCGAGGGCACGCCCCGGCTGTACGAGCACATTGCGCGGTTGGCGCAAGGCCCGTGGAACCTCAACGGCCAGTTGGGGTTGGTGGTGGGGGCGACTTATCCGGCCGAAATCGAACGGGTGCGATCACTCGCTCCCACGCTGCCGCTGTTGATCCCCGGTGTCGGTGCCCAGGGCGGTGATGCGCTGGCGACCGTCAAGGCGGGCTGGCGCGGAACGCCGCAGGCGACGCTGGCGCCGATCGTGGTGAACTCCTCGCGCGCCATTTTGTATGCCAGCGAGGGACCGGATTTTGCCCTGGGCGCACGCCAGCAGGCACTGCAGCTGCGCGCGCTGCTGGAAGCTGCCCGCCAGAGCGTGGCTTCGTAGTCACTGCGGCGCTCAGGCCGGTGGCGCCGGCTGTGCTGCGCTGTGTTGCAGCAGCCGCTTCAAATAGCGCCCGGTGTGGCTGGCCGGGTTGGCAGCGAGGTCTTCCGGCGTGCCGGCACCGACCACGCTGCCGCCACCGGCGCCGCCTTCGGGACCCATATCGATCAGCCAGTCGGCGGTTTTAATGACATCCAGGTTGTGCTCGATCACCACTATGGTGTTGCCGGCGTCGCGCAACTGGTGCAAGACTTTGAGCAGCAGGTCAATATCGGCAAAGTGCAAACCGGTGGTGGGTTCGTCCAGGATGTAGAGCGTGCGGCCGGTGTCGCGCTTGCTGAGTTCGAGCGCCAGCTTGACGCGTTGTGCCTCGCCACCTGACAGCGTGGTGGCAGATTGGCCCAGGCGGATGTAACTCAGGCCCACGTCCAGCAGGGTGTGCAGTTTGCGCGCGATGGTCGGGACGAATTTGAAAAACTCATGCGCCGCTTCCACCGTGAGGTCCAGAATTTGCGCGATGTTCTTGCCCTTGAATAGCACCTCCAGCGTTTCGCGGTTGTAGCGCTTGCCGCTACAGACGTCGCACGGCACATAGACGTCGGGCAAAAAGTGCATCTCGACCTTGACCATGCCGTCGCCTTGACAGGCTTCGCAGCGACCGCCGGGCACATTGAAGCTGAAGCGCCCGGCCCCGTAGCCGCGTTCGCGCGCCATTGGCACTTCGGCCATCAGCTCGCGAATCGGCGTGAACAAGCCGGTGTAGGTGGCGGGGTTGCTGCGCGGCGTACGGCCAATCGGCGACTGGTCGACGTTGATGACCTTGTCAAAATATTCGATGCCCTCGATGCTCTCGTGTTCGGCCGGCTCATCGTGGGCCCGGTAGAGCGTGCGGGCCACCGCTTTGTATAAAGTGTCGTTCACCAGGGTCGATTTGCCCGAGCCCGACACGCCCGTAACACAGGTAAACAGCCCGACCGGGAACGCGACATCGACACCTTTGAGGTTGTGGCCGCTGGCGTTGACTACTTTGAGGGCTTGCAGGTCGCCCTGGGTGGCCAGATGAATGGCTTCGCGCTCGGCATGTCGCAGCGCGGCCGGGCTGGGGGCAAAACGCGAGGCCTTGGGCGCGGCTTTACGTTTTTCGCCAGTGGCCAGTGCATGCACTGTCGGCAGCCAGGGCGTTCGCCTTTGGGGTACCTCAATCTTGAGCGTGTGGGCCAGGTACTGGCCGGTGAGTGACTCGGGGGTGGCCTTGACCTGCTCAAACGTGCCCTGTGCCATCACGCGCCCACCATGCGCGCCGGCACCAGGGCCCATGTCGATGATGTGATCAGCCGCGCGCATCATATCCTCGTCGTGCTCAACCACCAGCACGCTATTGCCGATGTTGCGCAGGTGCTTCAGGGTGTCGATCAGGCGGTCGTTGTCGCGCTGGTGCAGGCCGATGCTGGGCTCGTCGAGCACATACATGACCCCGGTCAGTCCGGAGCCGATTTGCGAGGCCAGCCGAATGCGCTGCGACTCGCCGCCGCTCAAGGATTCGGCGCTGCGGTCCAGGCTCAAATAATTAAGACCGACGTCGTTGAGAAATTTCAGCCGCAAACCGATTTCACGCACCACTTTGGCGGCGATCTCGCCTTTGGCACCGTGCATCTGCAGCCTGTTGAAGTATTGAAAACTCTCGGCCAGCGTAAAGTGGCTGAGCTCAAAAATGGCACGCGCCTGGTCGCCCTCGCCAATCTTGACGTGGCGCGCTTCCCGGCGCAGCCGGGTGCCAGCGCACTCGGGGCAGGGCTGGGTGCTGCGGTAGCGGGCCAGGTCTTCGCGTACCACGGTCGAGTCGGTCTCGCGGTAGCGTCGCTGCATATTGGGGAGGATGCCTTCGAAGGGGTGTTTCTTGCTGAGCTTCTTGCCCTGCGATGCACCCGAGTCCATCACGTAGCTGAATTTGATTTCTTCTTCGCCCGAGCCGTGCAGCACGGCATTTTGAATCTCGGTCGGCAGGGACTCAAACGACTGTTCAATATCGAACTGGTAGTGCGTGGCCAGACTCTCCAGCATGGCAAAATAGTATGCATTGCGCCTGTCCCAGCCCTTGATGGCGCCGCTGGCCAGACTGAGCGAGGGAAAGGCGACTACCCGTGCCGGGTCGAAAAACTCCTGAGATCCCAGTCCGTCGCAGGCCGGGCAGGCACCAACCGGTGAGTTGAACGAGAACAGGCGCGGCTCCAGCTCGGCGATCGAGTAGCTGCACACCGGGCACGAGAATTTGGCGTTGAATAAGTGTTCTTTTTGGCTGTAGGCCCCGTTTTCCGCTGGTAAGGCGCTATCAATTTCGACAGCAATGGCGCGCCCATTGGCGAGTCGCAGCGCGGCTTCGAAACTCTCGGACAGGCGTTGCTTGAGGTTGTCATAGTCCGTTCGGGCTGAGTTGGGCCGGTCCTGAGCTTGACGAAGGGTCGAAGCGCCTGCCAGCCCTTCGACCAGTTCAGGCTGAACCGGAAGGTGGCGCACCTTGAGGCGGTCAATGACCACATCGATGTCATGCTTTTCGGTCTTTTTCAGAGCCGGCAGCCGGTCAAATTCGTACGCTTGCCCATTGACCCGGAATCGCACATAGCCCTGTGCCTGCATGTCGGCAAACACATCCAGAAACTCGCCTTTTTTCTCGCGTGCCAACGGCGCCAGAATCATCAGCCGGGTATCCGCCGGCAGCGCCAGCACGGCGTCCACCATCTGGCTCACGGTCTGGGCTTGCAGCGGCAAATTGTGTTCCGGGCAGAACGGCGTGCCGGCGCGGGCAAACAGCAAACGCAGGTAGTCATGAATCTCGGTCACGGTGCCAACGGTGGAGCGCGGGTTGTGGCTGGTGGCCTTTTGTTCGATCGAGATCGCCGGTGACAGGCCCTCAATCAGGTCCACGTCGGGCTTGTCCATCAGTTGCAGAAACTGGCGCGCATAGGTCGAAAGGCTCTCCACGTAGCGGCGCTGGCCCTCGGCGTACAAGGTGTCAAACGCCAGGCTGGACTTGCCCGAACCACTCAGCCCGGTGATGACGACCAGCCGGTTGCGCGGGATGTCCAGGTCAATGTTCTTCAGGTTGTGGGTGCGCGCCCCGCGAATGCTGATGGTCTGCTGTTGCAGGGCCATGGCAAGGTACTTGCCGTCAGAATGCTGCGCGTCGAGGGTGCCGTTGGTGGGGGAATTCAAAGTGATATGGCGTCTGGAAAACCCTTGATGATAGTTAAAGATGGCCACGATGACACTTTTTCACAATCTGATGGGGCCAGATCGGGGACAATTGGCCATTGTATTTCCGCCGTCATTTGACGGTTTTACGTGGTGGGAGAACCCAGTCTTGTCTAAAGTTGATGCCCCGATTGCCGGGGGAAACCCTGTTGTTGCCAACAAGATGACGCCGCTTGAGCTGCGCGCCAGTTTTTCGCTGGCCTCAATCTTTGCCCTGCGCATGCTCGGGCTGTTCCTGATCTTGCCGGTGTTTGCGATTGAAGCGGCCAAATATCCGGGCGGGGATGATCCCGCCCTGATTGGCCTGACCATGGGTATTTATGGGCTGACGCAAGCCATGTTGCAGTTCCTCTATGGCATGGCGTCCGACCGGCTGGGACGCAAGCGTGTCATTGTGTTCGGCTTGCTGTTGTTTGCGGTCGGCAGTTTTGTGGCGGTATGGGCTCCCAGCCTGACCTGGCTGGCGATCGGGCGGGCCGTGCAGGGCGCGGGTGCCGTCTCGGCCGCGGTGACAGCCTTGCTGGCAGACCAGACCCGCGACGCGGTGCGCACCAAATCGATGGCGCTGGTAGGGGCCAGTATCGGGCTGATGTTTGCGCTCTCCCTGGTGGCGGCACCGATGTTGGTGGCCTATATCGGGCTGCCCGGGCTGTTCGCACTGACTGGCGGCCTGGCCTTGGCTGGCGTCGTGGTGGTGATCTGGTGGGTGCCACCTGAGCCACGGCAGCACAAGGATCGACCGCGCGGCGGTTTGATGGAGGTATTGCGGCTACCCGCTTTGCTGCGCCTGAATTTTGGGGTGTTCGTGCTGCATGCGGTGCAACTCGCCATGTGGATGGCGGTGCCCGCCATGCTGGTGCAGGCGGGCTTGTCGCGCGAACACCACTGGTGGGTTTACCTGCCCTCGGTATTGGGCTCGTTTGTGGTGATGGGAGGGACACTGTTCCAGCTGGAAAGACGCGGCTTTTTGCGAGCCATGTTTCTGATCTCGATTGGCTTGGCAGCGGCGGTGCAGGGGGGCCTGTTTTTGCTGGCCTCGGGGACGCCCAGCGTGGGCGCGTTGATTGCCTTGCTGTTTGTGTTTTTTTATGGCTTCAATGTGCTGGAAGCGAGCCAGCCGAGCATGGTCTCGCGCGTGGCGCCGGCACATGCCCGTGGTGCCGCCATGGGGGTCTATAACACGCTGCAGTCGCTGGGTTTTTTTGCGGGTGGAGCGATGGGTGGCTGGCTGGTCAAGCACGTGGGAGCGTCAGGCTTGTTTGCCGTCTGCGCCGGCCTGATGCTGCTGTGGCTGCTGGTGGCCTGGCCGATGCAGGCGCCGGTCGCCAAGCTGCCGGATCTGGCCGCAAAGGCGGGATAATAAAGCCTGAGAGCTTGCGGGACAGACCGCAGTTACGCGAAGCGAACAAGCTCTGTCCTCAACTAACTAAGGAGATAGCATGGCATCCGTCAACAAAGTCATTCTGGTGGGCAACCTGGGGCGCGACCCTGAAATCCGTTATCTGCCCAGTGGCGACCCGGTGGCCAACATCACGATTGCCACCAGCAGCAAGTACAAGAACAAGACCGGCGAGATGGTCGAGGAGACCGAGTGGCACCGCGTCACCTTCTTTGGCAAGCTGGCCGAGATCGTGGGCCAGTATCTCAAGAAAGGCCGCTCCGTTTATGTCGAGGGCCGCATCAAGACGCGCAAGTACACCGACAAGGACGGGGTAGAAAAATATGCCACCGACATCATCGCCAACGAGATGCAAATGCTCGGTGGCCGTGAAGGTATGGGTGGCCCATCGGGCGACGACGAGGGTTCTGGCGGTGGTTACTCGCGCCCGGCACCGGCTTCACGCCCTGCCGCTGCTGCTGCGGCGGCGCCACAGACACAAGCCAAGCCGTCGAGTGGCTTTGACGACATGGACGACGATATTCCATTTTGATTCATTGACGTCGATGCCCGTGGTGGCGCGCCAGGCGTCCGTGGCGTGGCGCTTGCGCGCTCGCGGGCGGGGCAGTGCCGACCTTCTGACTAAGTCGTGTCAACTCTGAAAGTGCTTCGCCTTGGCCAACAACACCGCGAATTGGCTCCAGCGCCCCGCCACAGTCACCTGGCAGGCTGGGAAAAGGGTTGCCGCTGGGGGGATTTCTTCATGGCCAGTCTGGGTATCAAAGTGGCTGTGGTGAAAGGCTGCAGTGCAGCGGGAGGAGTCGTTCAACCAGCTCTCCCATTTGTGGGATGGTCACGCTAACAAGTGGCACCTAGAATGTCCCAATTACATCGGAGCTCCCATGGACTGGTTAATAAGAAATTCTGAATGGGTCTTCTCTGGGATTGGAGTTGCCGTGGTGGGATGGCTCTTTTCCCTCCGAAGATCACGGGCTGGCGCCAGCCAATCAATCAAGAACAGTTCAAATGTCGTACAGGTCGGTGGCAGCATTAACGTTGGAGAATCCGATGACAGAGCAAAGCGTTAACCGATCAGAGAATGTCGTCCAAGTTGCAGGAAGCGTCGAAATCAATAATCGATATGGCTTGGCCGTCCACGAAGTAAAAGAACTTACCCAAATCTTTATGCGTGAGAACTTTCCCGTACTTAGGGAGGAAGCGATCGCAGCTGCGCAGGCCAACGTGGAGCAATTTCTCCGCCAATTCGAGGAAAAACTTGCTCAGAATATTGGCCGAATTGAGCCCAATAGGTTTAAAGATCCAGATATTCAAAGCAGCCTCAATGATGCTGTTCTTGAAACGGCGAAGAAAGGGGCCCGCAGTAACTCCGATCTCTTGGCTGAGTTGATAATCGAGCGGCTGAACAAGGGAGCAAGTGATTATGTATCTTTAGTCGTATCTGAAGCAATCAAAGTGGTGCCTAGACTCACGCCGGAACAGATTGGGTTCCTGACACTAGCCCTATTTCTGACTTCCACAAAGATAACGTCCGCAACATCCCTTCAAGATATTATTCCTTTGGCAGACGCCGTCCTACAGACATCCCAACACTCATTCGGTCTGTCTGATAGCCAAAAAAGCTATCTTGAATTTGCTGGCTGCGCTAGCATCCTTCAGTTGGTGTCGAATTCAGCCTACAGAATATGGAAAACGAACTACGCTTTTCTTAAGGATATTCCTGACGAAGAATTGAAGAAAAATATCGAAAATGATTTCCCGGTATTGCACCAATTGGCAAAGGCGTTCGATGACAACAAGATGGGTCAAGTGTCATTAACGTCTGTCGGTAAAATTATTGGCCTTGCCAATCTGTCGAAACGAGTGCCGGGCTTGCAGTACGCGAACTGGCTGAATTAAAACCGAACCACCGCTCCCGAGGGACGCTATCTATGCCGCCAAGCCAGCTTCGCGCATCTGAGCTAGCAAGTTGAGCGTCAGCTATCGGCGACCCTGAACGTCAGGTGACAGTTTATAAGAGCCCCTCAGGTTCAATATTCTGGTGCTGGTTCAGGGTGGATTCCAGAAATTCATTTGGTCACACATCCAAGCTACGTCGCCAGCGTGGTGGGTGGCTGTGCCGGGGCGCTGGAGCCAATTCGCGGCGATGACAGGGGAGGCGCAACCCATCCAGTGTTGGCACCCAAACGCAGGCACGCAAACGGCGCCTCGCCCGCGAGCGCGTAAGCGTCACGGCGCGGACGCCCGCCGCGC